>JAURKF010000077.1 GCA_030831885.1 Flavobacteriales bacterium | reverse complement strand
GCCTTTTTTCAGTGCGCGCAAACAAAGTATGAGCGTTATGGATGAAGCAATAATGAATGCATTACTCAACCAGAAATAAACCGGGGGTGACATATGCAGCCAAATGAGCTTGCCATAGAGCACTATGAGAGCGCTTGTTACACCGCCGAAGAGCATCACAATGGCTAGAATGATAATCCACATCATCATTTTACGCGTGCGCACTTTGATGGCGGGATCCAGGCCTTCGAATACATCTTTTTTGGCTGCAGCTTTAGTTAGTTCCGGTTGGCTCATGAGTAGATTTATTTCTGATTATAACAAGAAAGATTGCTCAACAGTTCGGTGCATGTTACAAGGGAAGCTTATCAATTACATAAGCAAGCTGAACAATAGGGAGGTAGAAAAACGAGGCAAACATCACCTTGCGCGCATCGGCGGTATCGCCGGATTGAACAAGTCGAAAGGAGTAAAATGCCATAGCGGCGCCTGCAATCGCGGTGATTACCGCGGCATAATTACCGGTCATTGGTTTGTCTAATGGCAACGCCCAGGGCAGCAGGCTAACAGGAATGAGGAAGAGTGAATACAGCAGAATCTGGTAGGCGGTTTTTTTAGTGCGCCCTTCGTTGAAAGGGAGTAGTTTATATCCACCACGCAAATAATCGTCATGTGCTACCCACGCGATAGCCCAAAAATGCGGGAATTGCCACATAAATTGTAGCGCAAACAAAAGACCTGCCTGAAGTCCGAAGTCATTGGTTGCCGCTACATAACCAAGCATGGGGGGAATGGCACCCGGAAACGCGCCAACAAAAACCGCGAGACTTGTGACGCGTTTCAGTGGAGTGTATAAAGCTACATATAGTACGAAGGCTGAGGCACCTAAAATACCACAAGCGGTTCCGCAGAAATACCAAAGAATGATGATGCCTGCTACTCCTGCAATCATCGAAATCACCACCGCTAATTGAACCGACATCCGGCCTGTGGGAATGGGGCGATTTTGCGTTCGAATCATAAGCTTATCCCATTCGCGCTCGAGTGCCTGGTTGAGCCCGTTGCTTCCGCCTGTAAGGAGAAGGCCGCCGATACACAGAGCGGCAAGTGCCGTAGCATTAGTTTCAGATGTTCCCATGTAATAACTCAACACAGCGGAAATAATCACCAACAGCGTGAGGCGGAGCTTAAATAGCATGGCCAAATCACGAAAAAAAGATGATTTCACTGGGGTGGATATCGCCGTTGAATCTGCTTGCACCTTAAAGAATTTGCGGCGCGAAGATAGTGGGTTGGTTCCACCACAAAATCATTACTTCGCAATAGTTCTGAAGTCTCGTTATTTTTAACCGCGCGATGCGATTGACATTTCGATATATCATACTCCTTGTGCTTGCCGCTATCAGCCATTTGTGGACTTCTGCTCAAGAACCCGCTATTGGTGTGCGAAAATCACTTTCTGGAGCATCCATTTTTGAGCGCACGGAATTTCAGCCGGAATCCATCGTCAGTGATTCTGTGCTGTTGAACAAAAGATTCCAAATACTGCCCATGACAAATATGTCTATGGGATATGGCTTACGTCCGCTTTCCATTTCCTGGATTGGCGGTAATTTCCAATGGACTCCTGATAAGCGATGGGCTTTTCAGGCGGGGTATGCATTGGCAGGCGGATTATTGCCGTCCTATCTCGAACGCACAGCAACTAGTCAGCGTTACTTACCCGGTTTAGGATATGCCGTTGCGGATACATTAAATCACCTGTACCATACTCACTATACGTATGGTCGGGCGAAGTTCAAAGCGGGAAAGCACGTTACGCTGGAGTTGGGTAAGTCGAAACACTTTTGGGGAGATGGTTACCGCTCAATGATTCTTAGTGATCACGCCTCGCCGGCTCCTTATTTCAAGCTAAATACCACATTGGGTAAGTTCAGGTATATGAATTTGTGGATGCGCTTGCGCGACATTTCTTCTAATCAATTTCTTTCAAATGCGCGTGTGAAGTATAGCGCTATGCATTCGTTTAGCTATCAAATAACTCCCAAACTCAATGCGGCTCTCTATGAATGGGTGGTATGGCAAGACAGTGATACGCTCAACCGGCGTGGGCTGGATTTGTATTATTTGAACCCGCTGATTTTCTATCGGCCGGTGGAGTACAGCTTAGGTTCTCCCGACAACGTGATGCTGGCGGCCTCGTTGCGATGGGATGCGTTACCGGGCCTGCAGTTCTATGGTCAATTCGTGCTGGATGAATTTAACCTGAAGCTCTTCAAACGTGGTAACAACTGGTGGGGTAATAAAATTGCCGCTCAAGCGGGGCTGCGATGGAATACTCCGTTGAAGGGGTTGGAAGTATTGGCCGAAATGAACATCGCCCGTCCCTTCATCTACTCGCACGGAAGTTCAATCCAGGCATGGACGCATATCAATCAATCCATGGCTCATCCGCTTGGATCAAACTTTATAGAGTCTTGCTTAAGGCTGAGTTATAAGAAGAAATTATGGAATATGTGCGAGCAGCTGAATATGGCTGCTTACGGGCGCGATTATGACGCTGATGCAGATGGCATAGCGGACAATTTTGGAGGAAACATTACCCGTTCCTATGCTAATCCGTATGGGGGAAGCTTCGGACACGAAATGTTGCAAGGGGAGTTGCATCGGACCATTTTTCACGGATTTACTATTAGCAGGGCGCTATCTGAAACTTCGCGCTGGGAGGTATATATGCGCCATAATTTGAGACGGGAACAGGTGAACACACAGACAATCACTGAGAACTGGCTCATGCTTGGCATACAAACCCGTTGCATGCTGCAGCCGGTGCAGGATTATTGACCCTCGGGGCTTCAACCGGAAGCTTATTCACTAGTCGTTATGAAAATATTGCAAAATCACCCTTTCATTCAATTTTGATATGCGGTAATTTGCCATCGATGATTCCCGCCGATATTGATTTAGAAGAAGAGAAACGTGAAATCCTTCGACGTTACCGCGCATTACTGCGGGTATGTCACCGCTCAAAGACCCGCGCAGATCGCATGCGCATTCGCAAGGCATTCGAGCTGAGTGCCGAAGCGCATAAGGACATGCGTCGTAAGAGTGGTGAGCCTTACATCTATCATCCCATTGCGGTTGCGAAAATCGCAGCGGAAGAAATTGGTCTGGATACGACGAGTATTGTTTGCGCTTTACTGCACGATACTGTGGAAGACACCGAAATAACGCTCGACGATATTCAAAATCTGTTTGGCAAGCGTGAGCGCACCATCATTGACGGACTCACGAAGATTTCCGGTGTTAGCAACTATGATAATGCGAGCGATCAGGCCGAGAATTTTAGAAAGATGCTGCTCACGCTTAGCGACGACGTGCGTGTTATTTTGGTGAAGCTGGCCGACAGGCTACACAATATGCGCACGCTCGATCACATGAAGCGTGAAAAGCAGCTGAAGATAGCCAGTGAAACACTCTTCATGTATGCGCCACTGGCCCACAGGTTGGGCTTGTACAATATCAAAACCGAGCTGGAGGACCTTGCACTTAAATATAAGGATCCGGAAACGTATGATGAGATTGTAAGTAAACTTCAGAAGACGCAAGCAGTACGAACACGATTTATCAATGCATTCACACTTCCCATTCGAAGGGCACTGGACAAGGCAGGGCTGAAGTATGAAATTAAGAGCCGAACGAAAAGTATTTATTCAATTTGGAATAAGATTGTAACGAAGGGAGTGCCCTTTGAGGAAATATATGACGTGTTTGCGATTCGTGTTATTCTCGACACATCATCCGATACAGAAAAGAGCGATTGCTGGAGGGTGTATTCAATCGTAACCGATTTTTATCAGCCCAGTCCCGAGCGCTTGCGCGACTGGATAAGCATCCCTAAGAGCAGTGGATATGAATCGCTTCATACGACCGTAATGTCACCTACCGGAAAATGGGTGGAAGTGCAGATTCGTTCGGTGCGCATGGATGAGATTGCGGAAAAAGGATTTGCGGCTCATTGGAAGTATAAAGATTCCGCTGAAAGTCCGGAGAGTAAGTTGGATCGCTGGTTGAGTCAGGTGCGTGATGTGTTGGAAAATCCGGAGGACAATGCAATCGACTTCATCGATAATTTTAAGCTATCGCTGTTTTCGGAAGAGATCTACGTATTCACCCCAAACGGCGACTTGAAGACTCTGCCGGTAGGAGCAACAGCGCTCGATTTTGCTTTCCATATTCACTCACAAATAGGTTCGCAGTGTATTGGTGCAAAGGTGAATTACAAGCTGGTTCCTTTGAGTCATAAACTTCGAAGTGGTGATCAGGTTGAAATTTTAACTTCCAAAAAACAACACCCAAAGGAAGACTGGCTCAACATCGTTGTTACTGCGAGTGCTCGTCACAAGATTCGAGATGCACTTCGCGAGGAGAAAAAGCTAATTGCAGAGGAGGGCAAGGAAATGCTGAAGCGAAAATTCAATTCGCTGAAAATAGATTTCCTAAGCAAAAACATTGAAGAATTTGTGCGCCATTACGACTCGGTGAATGCGACGAATATGTATGTGCGTATCGCCAAGGGTTCAATCGATTTGACTCGCCTCAAAGGATATGTAATTGACGGTGTGCGCATTCGATTTGAAAAAGAGGAGTTGTCCGATAAAAAATCGGCAGCCAATGAATCCGCTGCGGATCGTAAGGTTATTACCACGCAAGGGAAGGGCGAGGCGCTGCTTATCGGGGATGAACAGCAGAAGGTCGACTACAGTCTTGCGGTCTGCTGTAACCCCATACCCGGCGATGAGGTGTTTGGTTTTATTACAGTCAATGAAGGTATCAAGATTCATCGTTCGAATTGTCCGAATGCACAAGAGCTCTTGAGCAAATATGCCTATCGTGTAATGAAGGCGCGTTGGCGCAATGCTGAGACGGTGCAATTTGAGGTTGGATTGAAGTTTTCGGGAATCGATGATGTAGGAATCGTTCAAAACATTACCAACATCATTTCGACCGATATGAATGTGAATATGCGCGCCATTTCGTTTGAAGCCAACCACGGAATTTTCCAGGGGAAGGTGATAGTTCTGGTGCATGATACCAAGCACCTCAGCGCACTCACTGAAAAGCTTAAGGCCATTGATGGCGTGCTAACGGTTGATCGCATCGAAAGTGAATTTGAATGAGCGTGTTTTAGGATTGAAGGATTACCCTGCAATCCTATTATCCTGCAATCCTCCCTTACTTTCGCATCAGCAATTTTTCACTCATGGCTCCTCGTATTCAAGAAAGCGTCAAGGATATTTTTACTCGATACCTCGAGCTGCATAAGCACCGCAAGACACCCGAGCGTTTTGCCATTTTGGCTGAGATTTATGAGGTTCCGGGTCATTTCGATGTTGAGACCCTCTATTCCCGCATGAAGAATAAAAAGTATCGAGTGTCGAGAGCAACACTTTACAACACCATTGAGTTGCTTATTGATTGTAGTTTGGTTCGCAAGCATCAGTTTGGTCAAAATTTGGCTCATTACGAGCGCGCCTTCCAGAACCAGCAGCATGATCATATTATTCTGACTGATAGCAACGAAGTTCTTGAGTTTTGTGATCCGCGCATTCAGAGTATAAAATCAACTCTTGAGGAGATTTTCGGCATAGAAATTCATCACCATTCACTGAATTTCTATGGTCGAAGAAAGGCGTAGTTGTTTTAGTGCTAATTTCGCGTGTCTTTTTTTTTAAGCAGTGAACAACAAAGTAGATATTCTTCTGGGTCTTCAATGGGGTGATGAAGGCAAGGGCAAGTTGGTGGATGTACTCACCCCCCGATATGATATTATAGCTCGTTTTCAGGGTGGGCCCAATGCTGGTCACACTCTTGAGTTTGAAGGCACCAAGCACGTACTTCATACAATTCCGTCCGGAATATTTCATGCGCATGTTACCAATTTGGTTGGTAATGGTGTTGTAATCGATCCGGTGGTTTTTGCCAAAGAGATTGATGCATTGTTGGCAAAGCAGGTACCTGTGCGAAATCGTTTGCTCATCTCGCGCAAGGCACACGTAATAGTTCCTACACATCGTTTGCTCGATCGTGCAAGCGAAGCCTCGAAAGGCGAGGGTAAAATCGGGTCAACCCTGAAGGGGATTGGTCCGAGCTACATGGATAAAACCGGCCGCAATGGGTTACGGATTGGCGATTTGCTGAGCGCTGATTTTACGAGTCGCTACGAAGCACTCAAGCAAAAGCACATGCATTTATTAAAGGGCTTCGAGGAGTTTTACGAACCCGATGAAGCGGAACTTGTTGCCATGGAGACGGAATTTTTCCATGGAGTTGAGGTTATACGAAACCTAACCATAGTGGATAGTGAGCATTACATCAACAATGCTTTGAAAGATGGAAAGCGTATTTTGGCGGAAGGCGCGCAAGGGTCAATGCTGGATATCGACTTCGGCACCTATCCTTTTGTGACGTCTTCAAATACGGTAGCTGCGGGTGCTTGCACCGGGCTCGGCATCGCTCCCAACCGTATCGGTGAAGTGATTGGAATTTTCAAGGCATATACTACCCGTGTCGGTAGTGGCCCTTTCCCTACCGAGTTGAATGACGCCACAGGGGAAGCTATGCGCAAAGTGGGCAATGAATTTGGTTCCACTACGGGTAGGGCCCGTCGTTGCGGGTGGATTGATCTTCCTGCGATGCGTTATGCATGCATGATAAACGGAGTTACACAGCTTATAATGATGAAGGCCGATGTGTTGAGTCAATTCGATACGATTCGGGTATGTACACATTATGAATCACCTCAGGGATTGATTTCTCATTTACCATTTGATATTTCACCTGCTACTGTTTCTCCTGTGTACGCAGATCTTCCGGGCTGGGAAATTGATCTTACTGCACTGCGCGATGAAGCAGGGCTTCCTCATCAGCTTAATACTTACATTTCCTACCTAGAGGAGCAGCTCCAAACACCGATTACTGTAGTAAGTGTTGGACCGGATCGCACACAGACTATCGAACGAGTTCGTGCAATAGCATAACACGATGTGCTTTGCCGGAAGGTTTTTAATATGTATATCGCGCATGCACCGGTTGTCATCTATATGTTTCTTGCTTATTGTGCTTATTGCGCAGAATGGCTTTTCGCAAGGGAATGCGCGAAAGGTGAAACTTATCCATACCGATGAATTGCGATACGATAAATCGCTGGTGGATGCCCAACGTTTAATTGGTAACGTACACCTGCAAACTGAGGGGACTTCATTTTTTTGCGATAGTGCCTATCTTTTCGCCAACGATGATTTTGATGCTTTCAGTAATATTCGAATTGTAGAAGCATCCGGAAGCACGGTCAATTCCGACTATCTGCACTTTGATAAAATAAACAATACCGCCACGCTTACAGGAAATGTTGTTTTGCGCGATCGTGATATGACCTTGACCACAGGCCATCTCTCATATTTAGTGAAGGAAGAAGTTGCTCAGTATCATTCCGGGGGACGCATTGTTTCGACGATTAATCACAACACTTTAACGAGCAGACATGGAACCTACAATGGACGAACAGAGGTGTTCTATTTCAAGCGCGATGTAGTGCTTAAAAATCCATCATATACGGTTCGCAGTGATACTATGCATTACAAGAGCGCATCAGAAGTTACCTTGTTTTATGGTCCCACAACCATCGAAGGAGATAGTGTTTCGATTTATTGTGAGAATGGATATTATGATTCGCGAAAAGACGAATCGCGTTTTGGCAAGCATGCTTGGGTTCGGGATCGCTCCACTTATTTACATGGCGACAGTTTGTATTACAATGGTAAGCTGGGATTTGGCGAAGTATTCCGCAACGTTCACATACGGGACACAACACAAACCTTTGCGATTATGGGGAATTACGGAAGACATGTGGAGAGCAATGAACTGAGTTATGTTACGGGTAGGGCGCTGCTGATCGAGGTTGTGGACAATGATACTCTCTTTATGCATGCCGATACGCTGAAGGCGCTGCCCGATAGCGCAGGTTTTCAAAAGGTGTACGCATATCGAGGAGTACGCGTATTCAAAAGCAATTTTCAAGGTGTGTGCGATTCGTTGGTTTATCATCAGCATGATAGCCTATTATGGATGTATAAAGAGCCGGTGCTGTGGAGCGCACAGAATCAGGTCACAGGGGATACACTTAAGCTGGTTATGAGCAATCAATCACTCAAAAACACGTGGGTATTGGGTCATGCATTTATAGTTTCAGATGCTGAAGCCAACGATAGTGTTCAAGGACCTGAAACATATTTCAATCAGATAAAGGGCAAGTATGCCACAGCCTATTTTAAGCGAAATGAATTGCAGTCGGTGCAGGTTGATGGAAATGGCGAGCTGGTTTATTATCCAACCGATGATAAAAAAGCCAAGCCAACTCCAATGGGCACTAATCAGGGCGAGTGCTCTTCAATTCTGATACGCTTTAAGGAAGGTGAGCTTGCTTCGCTTCGCATGGATGGGCAGCCCACGTCCGTATTCAAGTCGAATCGCTTTGCCGGAAAAGAGCCTTTGCTATTGAGAGATTTTAAATGGCTTCGCGACCGGAGGCCGCAAAGCCGTGAAGATATTTTCTCTGATTAATTAAAATTTGTGACTGTATCCGATACTAAATGCACGACCTGGGCTCATACGACTGAATACTTCCGGTGACGATTGGAAACTTTGATAGTTGTATTCCCAAGTATCATTCAGTAGATTATTAATTCTAAAGTCGATTGCACTGCGTTGTTCCATTCCGAATTTTTTCGAGAAGCTGAAATTCAAACTATGAAATGACTCGAAGTATATATCCGGAAACAATCCTGCACCTACTATGTAAAGGGTTGGACCTTTCACATTGTAGAAGATACCGGCATCAACACCCAGGCTGTCGTTGCTGTATGCAATACCTGCATTGATTACATAGGGTGATTGACCGGCCATGGCACGCTGACGCTCGATGGTTTGATTGGTTTTTTCATATTGCTTTCGTGAGTTGTACTCCAAATCGGTCATGTCGATTTGTGATTTCACCAACGTAATGTTCGCTGATATCAGCACGCTTTGAAGTGTTGGGGCAATAAATCCTAAATTTTTTCTACCTTCCAACTCAACTCCCAAAACCTGACCATTTCCTACATTCCGTGGCTGAAATTCGGTGCTGGTTTGTTGTTCCGGTATTCTCACCATTTCGATAGGTTTATCGAATTGTTTGTAGAAGGCGCTGGCAGAAAACATTTGACTACCCTCCAGGAATGTCTCCCAGCGCAAATCAATGTTATCGATGCGTGTTTCAATCAGTTTTCCATCCCAGTCACCATATGTGAATAGACTTCCGTTGAATATTCGATTGGTAATCGGATCTACAATCTGCGCATAGGATAATTCTTTAAAGGATGGTCGAGCAATGGTTTTGGTATATGATGCACGAATGTTTTGTTTCTCGTTGGTGGAATAGATAAGATTGATAGAAGGGAATAAGTCGAGTGCATTGAGCACTTTTTCGTTGTTCAGATTATTGCCATTGATTGTGTCACCGCTTGCCCAGCGTTGGTCGCGGCCTGTATGACGCTGAATGAATTTTTCTGCGCGCAGTCCAACAATCGAGCGCAATTTTTTATTTATACGAAGGTCGTTCGAAACGTATGCCGCTGTATTGCTGACGTTGCTGTTGTAGGCGTTGGGATTGGGGTAGTTGTTTCCCGATTGATAGTATATGTTGTTCGGCGAGTTCGGAAAAATATTTTCGGGTTTCAGTACTTCTGATGCCGATGGATTGGGCCAGTTTTGAGAACCGAAAAACTGGATGTCGTAGAATAGAATTTCATAGTTACGCTGTTTGAGGAGTTGCGAAAAGCCAAATT
>JAURKF010000076.1 GCA_030831885.1 Flavobacteriales bacterium | reverse complement strand
TTCTTCTACTTGGTGGTTCAGTTTTTTCGATTGCCTTCCCGCACGAATCGTTCGGCCGCGAATGAATTGGTTGCTCCTTGTGATGGTAAAGTTGTGGTAATTGAAGAAACAGAAGAACCTGAATACTTCAAGGGAAAACGCATTCAAGTGTCGATTTTTATGTCGCCGCTCAATGTGCACGCCAACTGGGTGCCTTGCGAAGGCGAGATTACCTATGCTAAGTATCACAAGGGGTTATACCTTGTAGCATGGCATCCTAAGAGCAGCACCGATAACGAACGCACCACGATTGTAATAAAGCATAGCAACGGCAAGGAAGTATTGTTTCGCCAGATAGCAGGAGCAGTTGCCCGACGAATTGTCTATTATGTTAAGCCCGGTCAGCGCGTCGAACGCAACGAACAGTTTGGCTTTATCAAGTTTGGTAGCCGAGTCGATATTTTTCTTCCAGTCGGTTCGGAGGTCGTTGCTCAAATGGGGCAGGTTACAAAGGGTAATGAAACAGTAATTGCGCGCTGGTAAGCGCGCGTTGGTGTTTATATCCCGTGTATAATTCCGAAGGAATCGTCTCACAAAAACCTTGTCCTCGAAGGTAATTTTGAAGGTGACGATGAGGTGCCTTCTTTCACTGTTTGCGTTTGTATGTGCTTCTAATTTTGGGCTGAATGCTCAGAAGACAACGATTGTGCACCAATACCCGAAAGACACCACGGGTCTCGCTTCCGGAAAAATTATTCCATCGCATACCGAGGAGCATCGCATTATCATCAACTATTACGAGCATGCAGATGAGCTCGCGTTAAATCGGTTTGAACAACTGGTATCCTCTTACCTCAGCATGTATGTCGAGAAATGTGCTGCCATTGAAAATGGCGATGTCAAACTCAAGCGCTCTCGAAGGGAAACGATGAAAGAACTGAACGGAATTGTGAAAGGCGCAGTGGATTTTTACGACTATCAGCAGCTTCGCGACTTTAAAGGTTTTTCGAAGGTTGTCGAACAAAAGCTCGCGGCCATTGATGAACTCAATTTTCAATCCATCGAATTTTCGGCAGGCGATAACGATAATGAGACCGAGGAACGTATGCGTCGGAACTTTTTAGACAAAGAGCTTTCTGACTTGAAAGTGTTGGTGCGCATGGAAGTGGGAATGTATGGAGAAGAAAATCTTATGGTTGTTCAAGGGTCAGAGGAAATTGTAATTGATGAAGGTGCAAAAGAAAAATTATTGCAACAATATCTGAGCGATGAGAAGTGGGCCCCGTTGGAGCCAATTCGTGTTGAGCTCGATGGAAACGGGTTGGCCACAATAGATTTAAATGACTACTCAAAGCTGGATGGTCAAACAACAGTTCAGAATAGCGATATTAATACACAATTGCTTGAATTGTTACAAAGCAATAATGCAAAGCTTGATGGCATGCAAAAGCAGATAGACGATCTACGTTCCGAGCAATTGAGGCTATGGCAGCAAAGTCAGGATGAAAAGAATGTCGCTATGCAGAAGCAAATCGATGATTTGCGCGAGATGGTGTTTGCACTTGTTAAGATGAACACGGGCGAAGCGGTGGCGGATGGAAGTAACACAATGCTTCCGCCCAAAAGAACAGAGTCTGCAGTGGCCAATGTGCCTGGTTCCATGAATGTGTATTTTGCTAAAGGTTCAACCAAACTGGATGCGGGTTCTGTGCTGGCATTAAATGAAATCGTTGATATTCTGGCGCGCACACCACAATTGAAATTAATTGTGACGGGTTTTGCCGATAAGTCGGGTGATGCCGCTAAAAATCTATTGATAAGTCAACAGCGGGCTACTGCAGTAAAGAACTTTTTGGTCAATAGCGGTTTGGGTGCCGATCGTTTTATCACGAAATATTTCGGTGATAGAGACTCTGTTAGCGAGGGTTTGAGTGACCGAAAAGTAGTTATTGAATTTGTGAATTAACAACTATGAAAATTATCTGCATAGGCCGTAATTATTCTGAGCATGCAAAAGAACTTGGTAATGCTGTTCCCACAGAGCCCGTCTTTTTTTGTAAACCCGATTCAGCAATTTTGCCCAAGGGCAATCCGTTTTTTATACCCGATTGGACGAGCGACGTGCATTATGAAGTAGAGTTGGTACTCCGAATTGATCGGCTTGGAAAGCACATCAGCCGTGAGTTTGCGCCTCGATACTATGCAGAAGTAGGGTTGGGTATCGATTTCACAGCGCGCGATGTGCAGGATGAGCTTAAGAAAAAGGGATTGCCTTGGGAAAAGGCGAAGGGTTTTGATGGTTCTGCGGTTATTTCACAAGAGTTTATTCCGCTGGAACAACTCGATAAGCAGAACATCCTTTTTTCACTTCGAAAAAATGATGAGCTCGTTCAGAGCGGCAAGAGCAGTGACATGATTTTCGATTTCGACGCAATCATTTCATATGTTTCTCAATTCATGACCTTGAAAATCGGCGATTTGATTTTTACAGGAACGCCCTCAGGGGTTGGTAAAGTAAGTGCCGGTGATGAATTGACAGGCGCCATTGGCGACCGAACAATGTTTCAAGTAAAGATTAAATAGCGCTATTTCAATCCCGCCTATTCATTACACGTGTTTGCGTGCGGATGGATTCCTTGTGTAATTGCTCGAGATATTTTAGTATGAACTCTTTCGATAATCCCACTTGTTCGGCAAGCATGGTTCGTGTTTCAAGAATTTCTTTCCAGCGTTCGATTTGAAAAATAGTTACGGCTTGTTCTTTTTTGAATCTGCCTAGTTCTTCCGTTATGCGCATGCGCTTTCCGAGCAGATGTATGATTTCCTCATCAACCTTGTCGATGCGTGAGCGAAGCGACTGAAGGTCATGAATGAAGGATACATCGTCGCTTTGGGCATTGCGCACATGAATGGTGTCCATCATTGCCACGAGCACTTCGGGTGTTATTTGCTGCGCTGAATCGCTCAATGCATGATCCGGATTGAGGTGGCATTCAATCATCCATCCATCCATATCCAGGTCCATCGCTTTTTGTACAACGGTCTGCAGCAAATCCCGGCGCCCGCAGATGTGACTGGGGTCGCAGATGAGTGTGATATTTGGAAATTCGGTGCGCAAGGCAATGGGTATTTCCCACATGGGTTTGTTGCGGTAGATACTATCACCTACGTGCGAAAATCCACGGTGAATTGCAGCAAGACGAGTTATGCCTGCGCGCTGAACTCGTTCCATTGCGCCTATCCATAGTTGCAGATCAGGATTAACCGGATTTTTCACGAATACAGGAATATCGACACCCC
>JAURKF010000010.1 GCA_030831885.1 Flavobacteriales bacterium | reverse complement strand
TCCTCCTGCAATCGTGGCTCGACTACCACCGAGGTTAAATTTCCGCTATTACCAAGGTGCTTGAAGGAGCCCGAAATACTGCGAGCAGAGAACGCAGCAATTCTTTATCGTTGGCCATTGCAATGGCCAAGATGTTTTCTCGTCGTTCTTGCCAATCCCCTTCGGGAAAGAGTTCATTCCAAATAGTATTCACTGCAGTAATTTTCTGTTCCTCTTTCACCTTAAGAGCCTTCCACACCTTCGCCTGCAGTTGATCCATTCCGGAGAGCACGCGCTGCAACTCGGCCAATGCTGTTGCCTTTAGCGTTGGGTCGATCGATGCCATGCGTTCCGACAATTCCTGATACACGACTTGAAGACGATTTTTTTCATTCGAAAAATCCTGCTTCGAGCCACCGATAAGTTGTTCGATAATTTCATCTTTTGAACGAAGCAAATCGGCAGAAGTCAATCCCAATTTTGTAAGTCTGCGCAGGCATTGTTCTGAAACCAACATGGCAGCGTCGCGAAGGACAATAGCCGGCATCGGAAGTTCGAATTGACGAAACGTTTCTTTCAGTTGCAGCCAATACGCGATTTCACCCGGGCCACCTACATAGGCGACATTAGGCAAAATGGTCTCCTGATATAGAGGTCGCATTAACACGTTCGGGCTGAAGTTTTCAGGATGTTCACTCAATTCGGCCAATAGAGACTCCTGCGTCCACTCCTTGCTGTTGTCCACCGTGTGCCATTTTCCATCAGTCGATTCGATACGAACACGCGAGTGAATCCCGAGATAGAACAAATTAATCAAGCGCGGATTTACCTGTGCATCAAAACCACTTTGCTTTAGTTGAGCATTCGTTTCACCAACCGCAGCGACTGTTGGCCGGTGAATCAATTCTCTGCGCATTGCCGGAATAAACAAATGCTTCAAACAAGCATCGTCCGGATCGATTACGACAACGCCCCACTCGCCAAAACAGGCATTGACCCAAGCTCTGGTTGCTGCAGCTAAGGTGCGATGTTGCTTTAAGATATCTCGAAAAGAATCCACATACGATTTTGTAACTTCATCAGCCCGAGCATCGAGTATTTGTTGAAGAACATCATCAAGACCATCCGTTGAGAAACGACCGACGGCACCAGTTTGCTGAGTATTCCACTCGATGCGCTTATTGTTGACGAATACATGATTGATTTCATCTCGGTCATGATCCTCACTGGCCATCCAAAAAACCGGAACTACCTTTTTATCGCTAACCAGCGGTTGAATTGACCTTGCGAGTTGAATGGTGCTTATAATCTTGTAAAGCATGAAGGCCGGCCCTCCCAAGATGCAGAGCTGGTGTCCTGTTGTAACACACACCGCCTTTTGATCTGCAATGGCTCTCAGATTCGTGGTTACTGACTCATGAAGAGAATAGCCCGTATATTGCTCAATGAGCGATTGGTTCAGCGCAGCAAATGCTTCCGTTGAAAATAAACGACTGTTAGCATCATTTACTATAGCCTCGATGGAAGGCGGAGTGCGATAGAAATCGCGCAATACCGGTGCACCAGCGTAATAGTCTCTCACAAGTGGAGAAAGTTCTCTAAAACGGATGTCGGAAAATGGCTGCAGTCGCATGCAGCGAAGTTAGTTGATTAGCGCACGAGGTGAAACATTCCCCGCATATCATGGCGCAGCGGCTTTCCATTGGGCCGCTCTTCCCAATATGTAATTTGCCACACATAGCAACCCGAGGTGCAGGGCATTCCCTGATATACTCCATCCCAACCGCTTGTATATTGATTACCCGAAAACACCTTATCGCCCCAACTGCTAAATATTTCGACTGTCCAATCCTCCGAAGAGGCAGCGACCGGCAAAAACTTATCGTTGTTGCCATCTCCATTTGGCGTGAAAGTATTCGGAACAAAAAACTCACGTTCACCTTCTGTCGGCTTTAGCCCGGTAGTGGGAGGAGTTTTCTCTCCATCTTGATCAGCATATTCACTAAAAAGCGGCTCAATGGTGAAATAATCAACGAAGTAGTAGGCAAATGCCGGATCATTTCCATTTCTAATTTGAATCTCTTTATCCTCATCATTACCGAACAATCCAAATGTCATGTATCGATAAGGTTCTTGTGGATAGAATGTAAAAATGAACGTCTCCCAGTCTGCTGAATATACTACGGATTCCACTTTTAACTGCGGTGTGGCTTCGATTGGTGCATTACCATTTTGTTGAACCGGATTAACGCTGAAATAGAGACCAAGTTTATTTACCGCCAAACCCGACAGTGAAGTGGGTGTATAATTTCCGTTAGTAATTCTAAATCCCACCGCATAAGGCTTTCCAACTTCCAGTGGCTTCGTAAAATGATTGCTTATATATTCCCTTTGATTTGCAGCAGGCCTGCCACAAACAGCTAATCCCATAACCGCTTCCCCATCGTAAGAATCGACAATACCCATGGAAGTTTCAGGCAAATCGCATGAGTTAATCGCATCATAGTGCAATAAGTCCGGCGATGCTGTGGCACTGCCGGCGTTTGACCAACCCTGCGCTCGTTGCCATTGTCCGAGGCCATTAGGCATCGAGCTGATGGTTTCAAAACTGCCATTGTAAATCTGGGCACAAAATGCGCCATGCATGCAGCCGAGGATAATGGTAAAGAATGCTCTCATGCAACTAATTTCTGACGCTAATATAAGACAAGTGCCTTGAGTGGTACAATCAAAAAAAGTAACGTCCGTGCAAGGCTATTCCGAAATTGCCTATTTGAAGGATTAGTTCATCCACATTGCTAATAGTAGCCATAGGTAATGATGCATTTATGGCAGCGCCCATCGTAAAAAAAGCACCATCAACTTCCTGGAAGTTGGGTACCCTAAATTCCGCTCCAAGAGCAAAATGCGGCACGAGCATGCGGGTACCTTTCATATCCGACGCCTTGATGGTAGTCCAATTTCCGGAACTATTCAATAAATAAATTTCGTTTTCATCGGCTTTCAATTTGATGGTACGGTGAATAATTCCTGTTTCCATGAAATATCGCATAGGTCGTTGGCCTCGGTTTAGTGAAACGCGCAGCTTAGCCGAAAATTCAGGGGTAGTATATGTGAGTAATTCTTGATTTAACCTCGGATAAATGGAATCCACTTCACCGATATCCGGCGGCTCCGTGACGTCTAAGTACAGTACTTCGAGCTCGCCGGCTGCACCATTGAAAGCCAAAACACTATCAACCAAGAGATCTTGCGGATTTTCGAGCGTTGTATAGCGAGCCTTCAGCCGATTAAAGTTAAATGCTGCTACTCCCGCCAACTCCAACGTCCCAAGCGGTCCTTGAATTTCAATAAAACGAGCAGCACAGTCCAATCCTCCTGTCCAACCAGCCAACGAACCGGAAGGATTCTCGATAAAATCGTCTAATAGAGTTAGATTACCCGAAGTGGGTTGAAAGGAAGGCCGAGATATATTCAAGCCACTGTAAAGGGATGCAGATAGAAAATGTTTTTTGAAATTTTTACGACCAAAATCTTCTGCGGGGAGAGAATCATTCGGAAGTATGACTTCCTCGTGCTCAATGTAAATCGTATCGTTATCGATAATAAGCGTGTCTGAAAAGAATACACATGACACAAACTCGGAAGCCTCCGTTCGAAGAGGAAGGAGAATAAAGATCGAATAAACTATTACAATGAAACGATACAACGAGGTCTTGCTTAAAAAAAGGGCAAGATATAAATTACTTTTTCTTGTTAACGGTTTCGTACGTGGTGATTTTCATCCCCTTCTTGGCGCCCTGTTTCATAGGCGCAGCCAATTCATCGGATACTTCGGAAGGCGAGGTAACATCAGTTTGCGTTTGTGAGGATACAACTTGCTCCGATTGTGTTTCAGTCGTTTCGGAGGGGACAACTTGAGGAGTTTCCACAGATTTCGGACTGGTAATCACTTCCTTGTTTTCGGCAGTTGGAATGGGAGTTCCGGTCGGCTTCACCTCTTCCGTGCTTACCACATGTTGCTCGCTTACGTTAGCCGTTGGCAACTCCTGTATGATTTGAACAGGGGCTTCTGATACTTGAAAATCAGAATTGGATTTCGAATTCGTGATACCAGCCCAAACACCTAATCCACCCAGCATGAGAAGGGCATACCACATGTTAAAGCGGGCAAGGCTCAGACTTGTAAAGTTCGACCACCACAACTTCTTACGCATGCCTTCATAAACCGAAGCAGGAACTTCGGGACGATACTCGGACAATCCTGTGCGTACTTGAGAGAAAAAACGATCTTCAGACATGTTCTTCGATTTTTACGGTTGCAATATTTTTCAATTCCCTTTGCAGGTGAGTTTTTGCGCGTGATAACTGAGATTTAGAGGTGTTTACATCGATACCGAGCATTTCACTAATTTCCTTGTGCATCATTCCCTCAATCACATAAAGATTAAAAACAGTTTTGTAGCCCGCAGGAAGTTTTTCTATGCACCTCATCATTTCCTCGGCAGTAAACTCCAAATCTTCCAACTCGAATGGCTCTTCCTGAATTCTAGATAAGTCATCAACATCGAGCTGATAGGCATGTTTTAAATTTTTTCGGTAGTTCGTTATTGAAGTGTTGACCGCAATTCTTCTAAGCCAACCTTCGAAACTTCCTTCAAAATTGTAGCTTCCAATGTTGTTAAAGATTTTGACGAACACCTCCTGTAGAACGTCCTGCGCCTCCATACGATTATTTGCATATCGCAGACAAATCCCATACAGGAGCGAAGAAAACTTCTTATAGAGTGCATCCTGAG
>JAURKF010000075.1 GCA_030831885.1 Flavobacteriales bacterium | reverse complement strand
TCTTGTCCTAATGTTATCCGAAAAAATTTGCCAATCCTTCAAGGACGACCTCCTCTTCTTGTCCACAACCAGTGCATTTCCACTTAACTGTATGTTTCAGTTTAGGCATAGTATCAAAGAATCTTGATACTTTCTGGAATTGAACTTGGCAATGAACCAGTCGGGCTTTTTTTTATTTTTCTGGCATCAATCAATGGAATGCCGGCCCTGCTCCCGATCATCTAACCATCGGTTTTGTATCCACCATGGTATCTGACAACACAGAACCCAATGGCGATCCGAACAGCATATTGCTGGTAGATGACATCGAGTTAACCTACACCACTGTTGGCATCACCGAAAATGTGAATTCATCTATAAAGGCGTATCCCAATCCGTGCAACGACCAACTGACCATTCATCTGCCATTACATTCACAAGCAGAAATCAAATTGATTGATGCGTTGGGTAAAATCGCACTTTCAGCAAACGTGAACGGAGAGAAAACTACGTTGCAAACGCATGCACTTCCTTCTGGCATTTACACACTGCACATCAATGACGGAAGTTCAATCACAACTCAACAAGTAATTCTTCAGCACTAATCCTTTGCGACTCTCTGTGTCTCTGCGGTTGATTTAAACCAGAGACGCAGCGAGCGCTAAGAACAATGACGGCATTCAATCAAACTCATTTCTTTCTTTCTGCCTCTAACACAATTACCCGAGGTTTCTCTCCCGGAAGGTGAACATATACTTCTTTGATGTCCTTGCCCTGTTTCGTGATTGGATCAAACACAACTTTCAACGTGGCAAACTCTCCGGGCAAGACAACCTGCTTATCCAATGCAGAGGTTGTGCAACCGCATTGCGCTGTTACACTATCTATCATCATGGATGCATTCCCGATATTGCACAACAAGAACTCATGCTCTACCGAACCTCGCGCCGCAATTAGTCCGAAATCGAAAGAATCTTCACTTAACTCGAGCACAGGCTTTCGCTCTGTGGCAGGAATTGAAATTACCTCCTCAATTTCTATGCGACGCTCCAAACACGCTGCGCGATTGTAAATCGAATTTCGTTCATCGTCCTGTTTATCGCTGACTCCCGTATCCGCCTTTAACTCACCAAATGGTAGCAGCACCACCTCGAGTCGTGCACCATTGGCTGCTTGATCTTTCAAGTAGGGCAAAAACACTCCACCGCTGTCAGCCTTGAGATAGTTTACAAGACTGCCCGTGCGGCGCTTCGTTAAATTCAAATTATAGTCAGACTTTGCAAGCGGACTCGCGAATCCACGCACGTACAATCGAAAGCTGCGACCTGCATTTAATTCTTCCAACAATGCGTCAGAGAATCGATTCAAATCCTGAACACCTTTATCTACCTTCAGCTCAAAGAAATCCCGGGTTATTTCTTCTTTGTCTTCCTTCACTTCACCCTCCAAACCTTTCGTATTCTCACGCATGTAATCATCTTTCAATCCCGTGTACGAGCGATACGCATCGAGGTACGACAGCGTGGTCGTTGTGTCCATTGTCCTTGGATTGGGCTCATCATTGTGGAAATAGAGTACCACCGGAAGTTCACGCATTAGCCTATTCAAAACGGTTTGCGTCGTGTCTGTCGTCTCCTTTTCTCCGCACTTCATGACAGCACTAACTAAATAGAGGTCATTGCAGCATGCCGATTCCGCTCTCAGACTATCCGGCTTATTGGATGCAAAATAAAAATTGCAGCGACCATCGGGTTTCGACACAGCAACCGATGGAGACAATTCATTATAAGATGAATTGTACGTTTTTCCCATATTTACCGGTTTGTCAAACGATTCACCTTTTCGATTCGAATAAAACAAATCGAACCCACCATAACCGCTATGCCAATCGCTGGCAAAAAACAACCTGCCATCGCGGCAGAAAGGTGTAATTTCATTTCCCGCGCTATTCACTCGTTTGCCGGCATTCTTGGGCTTCTTCCACCCCTCCTCGTAAACAGAGTACCAAATATCAAGACCACCTTCCCCGCCGGGCCGATCAGAAACAAAAAACAAATGCTCAATACCATCAATCATGGCAACTTGAGGCATCGTATTGATAAGGCCCTCACCATTTACGATTTCCATCACATACGCTGTAACAATGTGGTCTATTTCCCAGCTTCCGGTCATCAATTGCGTAAAATCGCCGTTCACCTGACTGAAATAAACCCGATCACCCACCTGTGAAAAATTGGCTTGCGAACCTTCAGCAACAGGCAATCCGGGAACATCCCGAATGTTTTGAAACGTAGGCGGATTAGCCTGCGTGCGAACACTGTCGTACAACACATCGGCCATGCGTATTCGCCAATTGGTGCCGGTATATTCAGAATAATAAAACGTAGTATGCATCTGCATTGGAGCCAATTCACTTGCGCTCCCAATTATATTGGCTGGCAGCTTCGATTTTTTCCAGTTTACCATGGAGCAATTGGGGCCAAGCATAGCAAGTAATAAACTGTCCGGGTTTTCTTTCTTCTCAAGATTGTTCAATGCCCACTGCGATGCTTTTACTTCGTGAGTCGCCACCTCCATCAACATGCGGTCAGCCGATCCCTTATACTTCTTTGTAAACTTCTTGAAATTGCGCTGTGCATCCTCATATCGCCCCATTGTCTTCTCGAGCCAGGCCATATAGAACAAGGCATTTGGATCCGACTTGCCCTCATCAATCTGATAGTTCTGTGTATAGAGTTGATATGCCAGTGGATAGTACTTGACTTCACGAGCAGCATCGGCCAGTTTCTTTCTCAATACAAACGAACTACTGTCGAGCGCATACGCTTGATTGTAATAACCAAAAGCTTCGTCCCATGCTTGTCGTTCCTGCGCATTGTCGCCATATCGCTCATATTGCTGAGGCGATTGACCGAAGGCACTTTGCTGGGCAAAAACAACCAATAGAAAAACTATCGAGTGGTATAAATGAGATCGCATAGCGGAAATATCAGAGAGGAAGGTTAGAGATTATCATTTAAAAACTGAGTCATGCGCGTGTACAAATGCAGGCGTGTGTTGCCTCCCGATATACCATGATTCTTATTGGGGTACACAAACATATCGAACTGCTTATTGGCTGCTACCAATGCAGTCACCATGTCCATGCTGTTCTGAAAATGCACGTTATCGTCGGCACTTCCATGAACCAGCAAAAACTTACCCTTGAGCGACTTCACGAAATTGATAGGTGAATTGTTCTCATAGCCGCCGCTATTTTCTTGCGGGGTGCGCATGAATCGCTCCGTGTAAATGCTGTCGTAATATTTCCAGTTGGTCACCGGCGCCACTGCAATGCCTGCTTTATAGAAGTCGGCGCCTTTCGTCATGCACAAGGACGTCATATAACCCCCAAAACTCCAGCCTTGCATTCCAATGCGCGATGCATCTACATACGACTGACTGCCGAGATACTTGGCAAAATCAATAAAATCTTCGGTTTCGAGCTTGCCCAAATTCATATACGTGCTATGCTTGAACTGGCGCCCTCGGTATTGCGTTCCGCGCGGATCACAACTCACCACAATGTATCCCTGCTGACACAATAACTGATGCCACAAATAACCTCGTCCACCCCAGGCATCGCTTACGGTGTTGCTTCCCGGACCACCGTAGATTGCAACCAACACAGGATACTTTTTGGCCGGATCGAAATTGCTCGGCTTCATCATCCAGCAATTCAGGTCGGTGCCTGCACTGTTCTTGAATGTAAAAAACTCCTTCTTCGTCAGATTGTATTTGAGCATGCGTTCTTTCAAAGCAGCATTGTCTTTCAGCGTGCGAATGAGTTTTCCCTTGGCATCAAGCAGACTAAAATCCATCGGAGTATTCGCATCGCTGTGCATCAGAATGTAGTACTTAAATCCTTTACTGAACTCTGCGCCATTGTTTCCTTTGGATGGGCTTAAGCGCACAGGCGCCATTGGCAGTTTTTTGAAATTCACCGAATACACGTGCTGCTCCATGGCATTGACCATGCTCGAAGTGTAATAGACCGTTTGCGAAACTTCATCCACCCCATAAAAATCAATCACATCCCAATTGCCTTTGGTAATTTGCTTTTTCACTGCACCGGTAGCATCAAATAAATACAAGTGATTAAACCCATCGCGTTCACTAAGCCAAATGAAACTACCATCTGCGAGGAAATGGAGGGCATCAGAAACATCGATGTAAGTATCGGCCTGTTCGGTATAAATCACCTGAGTTGGAACTGCGCCAAGACTCTTCACGGATAAATCGGTGAGCAGAAACTCAAGTTTGTTCTGATGTCTGTTCATGCGCATAGCACACAGGCGGTCGTTATTCTTTGTCCACTCAATGCGAGGTATGTATTGATCATTGGAATTGCCAATATCCACTTTGCGACTTTGCCCCATGGACAGCTCGTACACATATAAGCTCACCACACTGTTGGCCTCGCCTGCTTTGGGATACTTGAAGCGCTGTTGTTCCGGATAGAGTTCGCCATAGATATCCATAGAAAATTCGCGCACATTGCTCTCATCGAAACGCAGGTATGCGATACAATTGCCTGCCGGGCTCCATTCAAAGCCCTTCACGAGGGCAAATTCTTCTTCATACACCCAATCGGTTGCGCCGTTGATAATCTTGTTCATCATACCATCGCGCGTAACCTGTGTTTCCAGCATGCTTGCAATTTCTACCACGAACAAATTGTTGGCACGCACAAAAGCTACATGCTTGCCATCGGGAGAAACCTCTGCCAGCATTTGTTTTCCCTTTGTGAAATCGGTGAGCGGCTTTGTCTTTTTGGTTGGAATATGATAGAGGTAGTAATCGGCTAAAAAACTATAGCGATAGATTGGCTCCGACTCGGTTTCGATTAGTAGGTATTGCTCATCGCTGCTGAATGCATAGCCATCAAACGACTTGGTAGCATCACCGAAAATATCGAGCGCAGTAGCAATAACACCCACCTCGTTTCCTGTTGCATAACTATACTTTACGATGCGTGTACCGAAAGCATCGCTCTGCTCAGTAGCCGTATAGTGCAGACCATCGTTCATGCTGTTGAGCCCGCCCACGAACTCGCCGGAAAACTCGCCGCCGCTCCAAATTAAATTGTTGGTCAGATTTTGCTGTGCACACCATTGCACTGAGAAAAGGAGAGACAGCACAAGGGCTGAAAACTTGAATTTCATAGAATTGGTTTGGTGTGCCGAAAATACGGAAATGGCAGTGGAATTTGGCAGGGTGTGGGGAAAACGTTGGAATGATTGAATTGATAACATTACAGTCATTACCGGTTGCAGTAAAAACGCTGACCTCCCACTAAGAAACTCACCCCTCCCATCGCTTCACATTCTTTTGAATGTAGGACCGTACAGTCAAGAGATCACCGACCGTTCGTACAATGCTGTCGTGATATCGGGATACCCACTCAAACGGAATTCCTTGTCGGCGAGCCTCGGTGGTGACCGAGGCTTTGAAACCCCGCACAATGGAGGCTAGGTTGTGTGCTTGCGGTCTGAAGCTGTTTTTAGGTCGCAGCAATTTGTCTAATCTTTCCTCAGGCGACAAGAGCACATTCTCGGCATCCGTTTGCTTGTTGTATGGATTATCCCCGATGAATAGCAAGGCGTGAAAATGATCGGGCATGACCACAAATTCATCCAATCGAATGTTCATAGTGGGTCGCAGTGCAGCCGTATTCTTCCAAGATTCCTCCGCGAATTTTCCAAGAGCAGACAGATGCATCATCCCATCCCGAATTTCTCCGAAACTCCTGCGGCGACCCTGTATGGTCATTGTGACAAAATAGTAGCCCGGTCTGCTATAGTCCCAGCTCTGTAATCGGCTGGAAATGTCGCTGTACTTCTTTCGTTGTGTCTTCATGTTGCTTCATTTTTCAATTAGGCAGCAACAATAGCACAATGAAAAAATGAGGAAATCAGTGAAACCGGCATAACCGGCATAACTATGCCCGGAAGGCATAAGTAATACCACACAGGCATAACAATGCACAGGGAAACGCCGGCTTGTCACTGGCGTAAGAACGCACTGCAGTGCGTCCGCAGACCGACGAGTTTAGTGGGCATGTTGCTCTTGTCCCGGCAGGGACGCACAGCAGCGCGTCCGCAGACCGACGAGTTTCGTAGGCGAGGAGCTATTGTGCAGGCAGCGCCGCGCGCTCCTTAATCCTGATTGAGGAGGACGCTGAGCCCCACCTTACCACCTGAGAAGGCATTGCCGCCACCTAATTCGACATTGACGGCCATGTTCTTTTTGAAATAGTAGCGGCCTCCAATTTGAGCACCCACTCCTAAACCTGTGGCACCCGACCCCAGATAATCATTTGCCGTATTCCAGATGTAGAATCCGATATTCAACCCTGCATAGACGTCGAATTTATCATCGACCCCCAACATTTCTACAAAGTGGTAATTGGCGTTACCCGCCAATCCTATGATACTGGAAATATACCTTCCATCAGCCACTCGCTCTGTAAATGAACGGAAGGAAGCCTCACCGCCAAACGAAATGTTTTTGTCAAAACCGTAATCAATTCCCGCATAGACCGGCAGTCCCCAAGAGGAAAGTCCTAATCCCCCATTAAACTGCATCTTACCGGTTTTTAATGCATATTGAGCATTGGCTTCATTTACTAAGCACGATAGAATAGCCACAGTGGCCAAAAGAATGGTTTTCATTGTTTTCAATTTTCCTTTCAAAAATGCATCAACTTCCACTTTAAAACTCAAAACAAATTGAACCGAATATTCAATACGTCTTGTTAGTAATGCATCAGTGACCTCGGCTTCGCTCGGTCACCGGTGACTGAGCGAAGCCGAAGTCACTTTCCACTACTTTCGTAACCATGGAAAACTCGGATTTCTCGCATCTCACGGCCAATAATCAACCTCATATGGTGGATGTATCGCACAAGAACCTTTCGCAGCGAAGTGCCATGGCCTGCGCCAAGGTGCATCTGCCCGAAAACGTAGCGCAGCATCTTATGAACCGGGAACTCCACCTACCCAAAGGCCCTGTCTTCCAGACGGCCATTCTTGCCGGAATCATGGCCGCTAAAAAAACAGCCGACCTAATTCCTCTCTGCCATACCATTCCCATCGATTCGGTTGAAATCAACATTGAACTTCGAGACAATATCGCATTTATTACCACCGAAGTGCGAACACTAGGAAAAACGGGGGTCGAAATGGAGGCGCTCACAGCGGCCTCAGTGGCTGCGCTCACCATTTACGACATGTGCAAAGCTCTCTCTCACGACATCACTATTGGTACGATTCAGTTATTGGAAAAAACAGGCGGAAAAAACGATTTCAAACGCGATGCATAAAAAACACGCCGACCTACAAAAGCCTTCACTTGGGAAGTTCGCACGACACGAAGTAGCTATCCTAGGAACTACCTGCGAGGTGATTGCGCAATGGGCTCGCATGCTGGCCAAAGCCCTGAATCCCGCACAGGTCGTGTATGCCGATGCCAATCATCATCCAAGTGAGGCCTCAGAATTTTTACCTCGCTGGACCGACAATCAACATTCGACAGCACTCGAACTAAGCGGCACCTCTGAAATTATCCAACGTCATCTGGCGCTTTCGCAAAGCGATCTGGTCATCGTCAACGGAAATCACTTCGAAGCATCGCATCAGGTTATCATTTGCAATCCAGCAAAGGAAGCATCGCTGCGCAAACGGGCTTCGCAACTCACCAATGTGATTGCTATTATCACAACGCATGATTGCCAATCGGTTCCTCAATTTATCCAAGAGCTCCTAACCGATTGGAACACCACGCCCGTTCTAAACGAACAAAATATCCATGAACTTGTACCGCTTATCCATGACCGCATATTGAAGCCCGCTTCAATAAAAGCCCTCATTCTTACCGGTGGAAAAAGTGTGCGTATGGGCCAGGATAAGCCGCACATCAACTACCACGGCAAGCCTCAATATGGCCATCTATACGAGCTTTGCAACAGCATGAGCCTTGAACCATTTATCTCTTGCAGGGCAGAGCAAACAGGCTATTTCGAAGAACAAGGCTATCGCACCGTTGCGGATCGCATCACCCATCTCGGACCTTTGGGCGGCATTGCCTCCGCCTTCATGAGCGACCCAAACGCAGCATGGCTCGTGCTTGCTTCCGATGTGCCTTTTCTGGATCAAGCAATCTTGCGTGAATTAATCAGTCAACGGTCAATAACGCGCACGGCCACTGCCTTTCAAAGTCCATTTGATCGCTTTCCCGAACCCCTCATTGCTATATGGGAACCCAAAGCAATGCCACTGATTATGTCGTTCATTGCGCTTGGCTATTCATGTCCACGGAAAGTGCTTATTCAAACAGAGGCGCACGTTATCATTCCATCTGCACCGGAAAAATTGGAGAATGTAAACACGCCCGACGAGCTCGATGATGCACTGCAGGCATTGAGAAAATCATAAATCACTTGTATTGGCAGAACATTCAAGTGCGTTGTCGGTTTAACCTTCAAACCGCAACACATGAAAGTGTACACGCTCGAACAACAAACCGTTCTGCACACCACCCTGGATAAAGCCTGGGATTATTTCTCACGCCCCGAAAACCTCAACGAGATTACACCCGATGACATGCAGTTTCGCATATTGACAGATGTCACGGGGAAGAAAATGCACGCAGGCATGATCATCAACTACCGCATTAAGCCAGCGCCATTTATGAACTTTGGTTGGACCACTGAAATTTCCCAATGCGTCGATAAGCAGTTCTTTGTTGACGAACAACGCTTTGGCCCGTATGCGTTTTGGCATCACCAACATCACTTTGAAGACAAAGGCGACCATGTAGTTATGACCGATATCGTGAATTATGCGCTGCCTCTCGGAATTCTTGGACGAATAGCGCATGCCGTTTGGGTGCAAAACAAACTCAAGGGCATTTTCGACTACAGAACAGTCGTCATCAACCGCATCTTCCCCACCTAACCCCTCACCCCTTAACCCTTCCTTACCCCTTACCCCTTCTCCCTTCAACTCCTTACATTTGCCGCATGAAAACCCTGCCCGAGAAAGTAGCGGCTGTGAAGCGCGTATATGCTCGACTCGATAAAGACATTGCATCTATGCATAAATCTTCGGGGCTCCACTGTCTATCAGGCTGCGGTGAATGCTGCAAAAAACCGGATATCGAATGCACGCCGATTGAGTTTCTGCCACTGGCTCTTGAACTTTACGATGAAGGAAAAGCTGAACTGGCATGGCAAGAACTTCAAGAGAAAAAAGATTCGCTGTGCTATGTGTTTCGGCCGCACGTAACCCATTTCGGCGGAATGTGTAACGCATATCCTCATCGCGGATTAATCTGCAGGCTTTTTGGATTCACAGCGCGCATCAATAAAGAGAGCCAACCCGAGTTGGTAACATGCAAATTCATTAAGCAAGAGCAAGCCAAGGAATACCAGGCGCTCACTGACGCGATGAAATCCGGAAAAAAGATTCCGGTTATGGGCAATTACTACACACGCCTTACCACCATCGACCCGACACTTGCAGAATTCTATCCTATCAATAAAGCCATGCAAAAAGCGTTGGAAGTGGTGATGCATTACTATGCATATCGCAAGCGACGGATTGCAAGGTCTAAGACCATCTAGCGAAGCACCGCAGTGCGTCCACAGACTGCAGTCCACCACAACGACTCTAATTGCACCCCGTCGCTGGGATGCACCACAGTACGTCCGCAGACTGCAGTCCACCACAACCACTCTTATCGCAACCCGTCGCTGGGATACACCGCAGTGCGTCCACAGACCCTACCCCTTTTTATACCGCGGGTGAAACAGCATCACCTCTTCCCTCAGGCGCTGCCTATCGAGATGTGTGTAAATCTCCGTTGTAGTTATACTCGCATGTCCCAGCATTTCCTGCACAGCACGCAAATCAGCTCCTGCTTCTACAAGATGCGTTGCAAATGAATGCCTGAACGTATGAGGTGAAACTTGCTTAATGATTCCACACTTTTGCACCTGCTCACGGATAATATTGAAAACCATCATCCGCGAGAGCTTGCTCCCCCTGCGATTAAGAAACAGAAAATCATCCTGACCGGTTTTAGCAGCCTGATGCAAGCGTGTTTGTTCTTTATAATGCTGAATCCATCGCAAAGCGGCGCCGCCCACCGGCACCAACCGTTCCTTATTGCCCTTACCAATCACTCGAATAAACCCTTCATCGATATGC
>JAURKF010000074.1 GCA_030831885.1 Flavobacteriales bacterium | reverse complement strand
CATCCGGATGGGAAAAAGCTCCGTTTCAATTGGAATGCGGCTATTGGTAAAGACCCATTCAATAATGAAGCGATTTACTTCGGATCTCAATATGTTCATTATTCAAAAGATCATGGTTTAAGTTGGGAAATCATTTCACCCGATCTGTCAACGAATGATTCCCTCAAACTGAAAAATCAAGATAAGACCGGAGGACTCACGCCGGATGTTACCAATGCAGAAAACCACTGCACCATACTCTGTATTACTGCAAGTCCATTCAACAAAGGAGAAATTTGGGTAGGCACAGATGATGGCAATGTTCAACTTACGCGCGATGGCGGAAAGACATGGAATAATTTGACACCATCCATAAAGGACTTTCCGAAGGCAGCCTGGGTAGCACAAATCACCATGGGGGCTGCTGCCGGAGAAGTATGGGTCGTTGTAAATAATTACCGCCACGGTGATTCAAATGCATACCTTTTCTACACTGCTGATTATGGAAAGTCTTGGCATAACAAAGCGATTGGCACCGAATTAAACGGACATTGCTTGAGCGTGGTGCAGGATAGTAAAGAGCCTCTTCTCGTTTTCTTAGGCACTGAGCATGGTCTGTACGTTTCGTTCAACAAGGGATCGCAATGGCTTCGTTGGTCGTACAATTATCCGCATGTTGCTACGCAGGATTTGAAGATACACCCGCGCGAGAGTGATTTGATTATCGGCACATTCGGAAGGGCCGCATATATTTTGGATAATATCGCGCCACTAAGAGCATATGCCCGCATTGGAGCAGTAGAATTTGAAAAAGCACTAGTGGCCTTACCATCACCTGATGCCTGCATAAGCGCGACTATGCAACCCGCAGGCGAACGTTTCCCGGCCGATACCTATTTCTCAGGCGCCAACAAGAGCAAACGGGCTGCCCTGTGCTTTTGGCATACTCCCGAAAAGAAATCGGAGACGAAAAACAGCATCGATGAAAGCAAAAAATCATCACCAAAAAAACAGGAGGAAAAAGACAAAAAGGTCGACAAAAAAGGGAGTGATAGCAAAAATAACAAAGAGCAAAAAATGACAATTCATGTATTGTCACTTGCCGGTGATACACTGCGCACGCTCAAGCATGAACCGGATACCGGTTATAATGTCGTGTATTGGTATTTTGAAACAAAGGGTGTCCGATTTCCATCTAAAGAAGACCCGAAGAAAGACTCAGAAGAGGAAGGCAATGGGCCGAAGGTGAAACCAGGAACCTACAAGGTGGTGTACACTCTGAATCAAGAGAAAGACAGCTCCACCGTAACAATCGGTGTTCAACCCGGTCTGCTATGGAAAGAAGAGAACCACACCGATTATGAATCACTTCTCAAAGAAGCTTCAGCGCTGGTTGAATCCGCTGAGAATGCTTATTCGAAAATACGCGCAGCAGAAAAATCAATTTCGCTTTTAAAGGATGCATTAACCTACGCTGTCGACAGCACGAAGAAAAAAGTGAACGAACGAATCGACTCCTTGCAGAAAAAAATTGATCCTATTCGAGAATACTATTTCGGAAAAGAAAACCAAAAAGGAATTCAAAACGATTCGCACACCCTCAACAGTCAGCTCTATTCAGCATTTTATTCTATCAGTGAATATGAGAACGGAACAAATAGTCGAACAGCAGTTATGAACTGCAGAAGGAGCGTAGAAAAGGGAGTTGAAATGATTGATGCATGTATGAAAAATGAATACACTGCATTAAAAAACTTGGTTGAAGCAATGCGATTCGAATACTTTAAAAAGCTCTAATGCTTTCTAAAAACCTTTGAAAATAACCAATTGCAAGGTTTGGTTGTAATTGCCCTTTTCGTAATAACTAAATTGGTTGACTTGCGATGGATTCGGACGTGTGGGCAACACCGAAGAGGAAGAAACTAGACTTGCTCCAAATTTCGGAGTAACCCAAAAAGTAACTCCAAGTTCAAGACCAATATCGAGACGCTCAAATGGCGGATTCACTTCATAATCGTAGCCATTCGAAATTATTTTCTGATTGAACAGATATCCTGCATAAGGCCCAAAATTGATGAATAATTGATCAGTATATTTTCTCGAAGGAGAATATGAAAAAGAAAGAGGAACTTCAATGTAGTTCAGGTAATAGCCAAATCGATTGAATGTTATTGTGTCCAGTTTGGTTCGGCTTCCCTTGTTGATGTATCTAATACTCATTGTGGCTGAAGCACGTTCTGAAAAAGGAACCTGAACCCATGCGCCTGCTGTCATTCCGAATTTGTCCCATCCTCCTAGCCCATCACCACTAATTTGCGAGGTTACTGCTCCTAGTAGAAGGCCCCCTTTAAAACTGCGACCAGAAGAAGCTTCATCCTGCTGAGCAAATAAAACTCCCTGGAACAGGCAAGCAATTAAAAGCAATAGCACCCTTGTCATTGAACCAATTTTGTTTTGGCAACATTTAGAACTCGACCATTATCACCATCAGTCAAAAAAGCAATCACCTCACAGCTGTCAGCAATCCACGCATTGTTCCAATCGAAAGTATAACTCTCGACTTCACTCGTTCCTGCTGAAGGATTGGTAAACACCGTTAAGCCCGTGGCTCCGGTTCCTGTAGCTCGGAGCATATGTTCATGATGGTATTCTTCGATATACTCCGGATCATTGCCATAAAATAGCTGCGGCGCAACTATTCCCGATTCGGTGAGCATCAACACCAATTTATAGTTACCACTAGCATTTTGAAGCCACTCAGAAAAAACATGCACGTTCCAATGGCTGTTGGCAGCGCGATGATCGGCCTTAACTTGCAAACTGACCAAGGGTTGTTCCGTGATTGCTTCCGAAACTTGGGCAGCCCATGCCGAGGGTGAAAAAATGGTAGAAGCACCGGGTCGGCGATTTATGCGACCCTTAGGCATAATGTCCTGCCCTACCTGAGTTAGCAAGTAATATTCTCCCTCCGTTGTTGTCCAATCATCGGGATACTCCGGCGGCAATGGCTGTGCAAGTGATCCGGCATGCACTGCAACAACTGCTAGGCTATCGCCATACGTGTGGAGCAGTTCAGCAGCACGTAAATGGCCATTGGGACAATTTCCACAATCGTGGCCGGTGAAATCTTCCAACAATACCTTTTGCACCGGTGTTCCCAAAGGAGAAAAAGCAGGCGCAGGTCCGTATAAATCTATGCGATATGACCCGTATTCAATGATGGGTTGATCCACTTCATCGCACGCGTTCAACACGAATGCCATTGCGAAAACAAACCATATCCGTTGCGCGATTGCACTTTTCATTCTTAAAAACTTGAAGTGAGATTTATTTCAATTCCATTGGAGGCGGGTACCGCGCGGCATACACCTCCTATACAGAAAATTCCAGCACGTCGCTTTCCATAACCAATCATAACCCGAGTCGCACCTTTGCTGTATCCTATGTTTCCATATAGATAATGTACCCTCTTTTCTCGATTTTCGTTACCATAGTTGTATTGATCCATGATGGCAAAAGACCAATTGCGACTGCTAAATCGCTGATTCTTGGGCGAAAAGGCATACTCAACAAGTGCAGTAGCCCAGTTGCCCTTATCCTGTTCTGTGAGTAATGATTGTAACTCCATTCTAACCGAATGCTTCGGTTTGAATTTGTATTGCATATCCAACACGTCAACATTGGCATATACAAGTCCTTTAAAATCTTGGGTAACCGGAGTAACGCTTGTATTAAACTCAAAGTAATAATGCACTAAATTCATGCTCCACTTACTATTGATTTTCTTTCGAATTTCGGCGTTGACATCACGAACAAATTTTGTCTTTCCGAAACCATACGAATTGACATCATAACCATTCACCAACTGATTCACACCTCCTGTATGCAAAGTATCCAAGCTATTCACAGCGGCAGCGTTCAATGAAATATATGTACCATATTTTCCTCCAAGAAGGCTCTCCTTTTTGAACATATAGAATAGCTCTCCACTTACGCCAACTTCACCATTAATTACGGTTGCATATGGATATAGAGTTGCTGCCAGGTTATAAGTATGCTGCCGGGTAATAGCCGGTAAATAATTAATTGGGACATCAAAGAGAAGAGCATCACGATCACTACGAAAGGCCATATTGTCGACATACTTTGCGCTCGCTGTGGCTCCAAATCCCTTTGTGCTATAGGTCAGATTAGCTAGAATACTTTCGCCCTTTTTAAAAATATACCCATTGTCTGCATTTGGGTCATTAATCTTAGTGACGTATTCACCATTGAATTGAAAATTTTTGTAAACAATACCGAGACGACCTGCGGTTGCACCGACGTTATTCGGCAATCGAAATACTTCTTCATCACGCTCGAAAGATTCTCCTGATTGGTATTTACTTATAAAACTCCCACCAACTGTGACCCGTAGAGATTTTTCAGACCAACGCGGTATAAGATCATTGATATTGCATTCCGCATCCATGCCGCGAACAATACCGGCGCCATCAATAATGCGACTATCGAAATCATAGCGCTGTCTTCCGTAAACTGCCTTTAACGCAAATCCTTTTATCGGCTTGTAGATAATGCGCACACCATCCATTGCATTATCAATACCCAAATTAGGCTCCCAATAAGTTCGAAAGCAAAGTCCATTGCCAAATTGTTCGTAGAAGTTACCTACTGTAATATCGAAATTATCTTGATTATATCGAACGTATCGACTTCCAATTCCAGACCCTTTGAATCGATTCGGGAACCCGAGAATAGCGTTTTGATACGATTCAAATCGAATTCCTGCAGTAATCTTTCCATGCGTATATGTAAAATTTCCGAAAGAATTCAGCGCAGCCTTTGCATCGGGCACTTGCGCTCCAATAATGTCATCGGGATTATAATTTTGAAACAATACCTGAACATTACTATGAAGCTGACCTTTGCTTTCTGCATCTCCCGATTGCTCCTGACATAAAGCATCATTAAAGAACAATAAGAGCGGGATGAAAAATAAAATACGCATCATAAGGTAAGGGTCACGATAAAAAGAATTAGCATCAATGTTGTCCCAATTTTAATAATTGCTCATGAACTTCTTCTTCGTCGCCCGGAGTATAGCCCACATGCTGCCAAACAATTTCACCTTTGCCATTCAGCAAAAAAGTATGAGGCGGTGAATTAACCCCCATGGCTTGAGAAAAGGTCTTATTTACATCCGATAAAATTTCGTATTCCCAGGAAACTGAGTTTACGTAGGGCTTAACACTTGTAACTGTGCGCTGATCATCAATAGTTACAGCATAAATCTTAACTCCTGTTTCCGCTTTCCAATCGTCATAATATTCTGCGTATGTATTCAACTCCTTTTTGCACGGGCTACACCAAGTAGCCCAAAAGCAAATGAGTATTGGCTTACCATCGTTGGAAAGATGTGCCGTGTTGACATCCTTTCCTTCCAGATTCTTCAACGTTACCTCCGGAAGTGAGGTTACCTGTGCTGACATGGTTACAGATAAGCCAACAGCTAATAAGAAAAAAAGAGACTTTATCATGGTTTATTTTTTTAAGGCCGCGCCATTTTCAACTATTGTACCGTTCATCACTGATTAATAATCAACCGAGTTCCTAAATAATTGTCCGTTGACTTCAAAGTAAACATGTACATGCCGCAAGGTAACGAGGAAACGTCAACTCTAATGGCTGTTGTATATTCTTTGATTTGTTGTCTAAAAACTAATTCACCTGCAGCATTCAACATCGAGATTTCAATTGGTCCATTACCAGATGTAATGTTTATGTTCAACATATTGTCGGCAGGATTAGGATAAAGAACCCATTTAGGTAATGGGATTTCATCAACCCATAGCGGAGAGCCTGCATCAAAGGAGTATTGCAGAAAGGCCGGAGTATTTGCAATCGTGGTGAAACCGAAAGAGCCATCGTAGAAAAACATCTCTTCCTCGATAGTGGTGGAATCGGTCATGCTATAAAGTTTACAGAATCCGTCGAAACCGCCATACTGACTTCCATGCAAACCATCGCCTTGGGTATCATTTATAAAAAGCTGATAGCAACCCGAAGCGGGCAATTGAAACACATTGCTGATGTATTGGTAATCTACTTCATATCCACCCCCGGAGTAAATAACCGAGTCTGATTCATTTCGAATTTCCCAGGATATTTCTTCCGGATAAGCATCCAATGCGAGCTCGAGTTTCACGAGTTGAGTTGAAAAACCAACATCCGATCCGACACTCAATGAGTCGTTTGAAGAATTGACATTGTCATCTTCAATGGCAATGCGAATGTCCGTGTCAGATAATACTTCTAGGCCTGTGATTTGAATTGTATCTGAACCGTATGAAGCAAGCTGACCTTCCCATAAAATAGACTGATTATTAATTGCTCCACTTAACACAATGGACGCATTTGAAATAGTATCCGTGCCAAGATTTTTAATCACCAATTGTATGTCTATGAAATTGCTACCACATTCTCGAGATGTTATAGCAGAAATAAGCGCAGGATCGAAACCCTCAGCTACCGGAGGACAGGAAGTTTGGAATACAAGATTGGTCAAATTTCCAAGCGACAACTGATCAGCGAATCGAACAATTCTATCCGGACAGATTACCAACAATAACGGCAGATAAGGCAATGCCAATTGAACTGAAAGGGTTGAATCATCAATAACAGGCAAGGTCGATTGAGTTAGCCAGTCTCCTTGCGTATCAAAAGCAACGTTGCCACTGCTCAAAGCTGGCCCCTGCAATTGACTCAATGAATTCTGAGTTTCACATTCCACCCTCCAAACCTCTGCGTTGCCACTGCCATTAGAGCCATATAAAGAAGCAAACGTCTCCAAGGTTTGTTGCTGATAGTATTCCCAAGCATAGCTATCCCACGCAGCAAAACAATGCAATATCACGGTTTTCCCTGAGTCGAGTTGGCTATATAGACTCCTTGTGTTACCCTCGATATCTTGCACATTAAAGTCGGGAGCAAGAGAACCTGGAGTGTATTGTGCTGGGGAACACAATGAAGAAAATAAGGTCAGTATTAGAAGAATTTTTTTCATGAACGATGGGCCGAATTTAAGAATCAAGCGTCAAGCGTGTACACTTTGATTTTGAATCCAACAGAATTGATTAAAAAACAAGGAGCACCTTTTTTTTTTAAAAGAATCAATGCCATAGCCAATTACATTTGTACAAACGTTCCAATTATGAAATATCTTTTATTCTCCTATTGTCTGTTAATGCTTTGCAATCAAGGATTCTCCCAATTCATAGAGTTTCACAACGAGGTCAATACTGTATTGGGAACATCTTCCAATACCACTGAAATAATCAGTGCTCACTGGGATGTTATTAATATTTCAGGTTCTTCACGCGACATCCGCTGCAGAAGAGAGATTATTCAAAACGTAACCGGGGCTGAGCATCAGTTCTGTTGGGGAGAAATTTGTGGTCCTTGGGCAACGAATAATGAGCTATCTACTGAAATTGTATCAGTTGCGGATGGTGATACTTCCTTCTCCTTCTATTGTAAGTACAGGCACAATGGTAACGCGGGACAGAGTATTGCCCGTTTCTGTTGGTTTGACGCTGCTGACCCATCAAACCAACTTTGCTACGATGTAAACTTTTGTGTTGATCAGGCATGCATTATTGGCGTAGAAGAATTCGAGAATAAAGCTCAACTTGAGATTCTCGGCAATCCAGCCAACAGCCTTTCTGGTATAAGTTACCAATTCGTGACTCAACCAACAAAAGCTGAACTTTTGATCTACAGCGCCACGGGAACTCTCGTGGCCAATCATAACCTTACCTCGGCGCGGGGAATAGTTTTAGTTAATGCCGCCGAGATGGCAAATGGCATATACACATGTAAACTGAACGAGAATGGCCGCACAGTCGGCATTCAACGAATGGTGGTGAGTAAGTAACCAACACTGTATTCCACATGTAAAGCTGGGGGACGACTATCTTCGTCCCCTATTTTTTTGGTATGAGTCAGATTCGTAAGAAAGAAGCGTTGGATTATCATTCTTCAGGTAGAAAGGGCAAACTTGAAATTGTCCCAACGAAGCCGCATAGTTCGCAACGCGATTTAGCACTTGCCT
>JAURKF010000073.1 GCA_030831885.1 Flavobacteriales bacterium | reverse complement strand
CCTTCACTTCACTCGGTTACCTTCACTTCACTCGGTTACCTTCACTTCACTCGGTTACCATCACTTCACTCGGTTACCATAACTTCACTCGGTTACCATCACTTCACTCGGTTACCATCACTTCGCTCTGTTACTATCACTTCACTCGGTTACCATCACCTCACTCGGTTACTGAGCCTCGGGAAACGGAGTTCTGGAAACGGAGCTTCGGTAACCGAGCGTAGCCGAGGTTAGCGCATTCGAGGTCGAAGATGCAGCATATGCAGATCAGCCAATACCAGCGCCGCCATGGCCTCCACAATTGGCACTGCGCGTGGCAAGACACAAGGATCATGACGACCGGCTGCTTCGAGCTCAACAAGCTCACCTGCCGTATTGCGTGCATCTTGTTTTTTCCGAATAGTGGAGACGGGCTTAAACGCTACGCAAAACACAAAGTCATCGCCGGTAGAAATACCACCTGAAACTCCTGTTGAACGCTGGTTATTTTCTGAGCCATTTACTTGCGTAGAATCAAATCCGCCGAGGACCTCAAAACCTTGCGCTGCATTAATCGACAGCATCGCATGAGCCATTACAGCATGTAGTTTATCGAACACTGGCTCGCCCCAACCGGCAGGCATTCCCTTGCATACGCACGTAATAATGCCGCCCACACTATCTCCTGCGTCACGCGCCTGCTCAATGCATTGAATCATGCGTTCTGCAGTTTCTTTATGCGGACAACGAACTGTTGAATCTTCGGTTCGTGATAAGTCAAGCTCGCTATAGGGAACACCCACATCAATATCCTTCACACTGCTTACATACGCTTGCACCGAAACTCCTTCCTTGGCAAGTACCATTTTGGCAAACGCACCACCCACCACACGGGCTGCAGTTTCGCGCGCACTACTGCGGCCGCCACCGCGATAATCGCGTATGCCGAATTTTTTATCCCACGCTTCGTCAGCATGCCCCGGACGATACACATCGCTGAGCTCATCGTAATCCTGCGACTGCTGATCTTCATTATAAAGCACGAAACCAATGGGAGTGCCGAGGGTTGCTTGACCCATAATGCCAGACAGAATCTCCACCCGATCCGACTCCTTGCGCGGAGAAGTGATAGAACTCTGCCCAGGCTTACGGCGATCGAGCTCATATTGCACAAAATCAATTTCGACCTTCATGCCGGCAGGCATACCATCGAGCACACCACCAATAGCAGGTCCATGTGATTCACCAAACGTGGTGAGGCGAAAGAGCGTTCCAAAAGCATTTCCGGGCATGTGGCGAAAGTAATAAGAATTAAAACCATCGACTAAGATGCGAAACTATCACATCTGAGTATGAAGCAACTCAATCTCAATGCTCGTGACAATGCACTTCATGGATAGTGTCACCCATCGCATACCCGTTGGCTTCAATAGCTTCAAGCTCATCCCCACAATATTCACCAATTTCAATTTCAGCACCATTCATATCATAGTGGCATTCATGACATTTCTTAGCGCAAGAGGCGAATAATAAAGTGGTAGCGAATACTGAAAATAAAAAGACGTGCTTCATAATGTTTAATATCTATTTCATTGTATAGTTAATTCCGACATAGATGTTTCGACCGGGAGCGGGCATTTCAATGTTTTTCAACCGCGAGAGGTGATCAATATATCGCTCATTCAGCAGATTCTTACAACCCATTTTGCACTCCCAAGCTCCTTTCTTTCCAATCTGAACAGCCACAGCCATATCGATTATATGATATGCCGATGTTGGCGTCTCAAAAAAGGCAACCATCCCTTGTGCATCCATCCAAGTATGCATGAAGTTAACTTCCTTCACACGCACTTTCGATTCACCGTGAAAACTGTATTTAAGAGTTGATTGAATACGCTGAGGTGGAAGCATAGAAATACTGCTGTCAGCAGGAGTTATGGTCTTCACAAGCGACCAAGTTGTTTCAAAATGCAAGTCATGCGCAAAGTGAGGATGGTAATGCACACTCACGTCATTTCCATAAAAAAGAACTTCCGACAAGTGAGAGTATGCAAAAGCAGGAATGCCATCAACATCATACCCCAAGGGCTGCAAATAAATGAAATCCTGTATCCGATTTACAAATGGGTTGTAAAGGATTACCAAATGTTCACCGGTAAGTTCAATAGAACAATCAGCTTGCATGGCTCTCTCCGGTGTCAAGCGGCGATCGCCCAATTCATATCGCAGCGCACCATGATGAAATCCATTTGATAACAATTCGGTAAGGTGCGGAGCTCTGAAACCGGTTGACAGTGACGATCGAATCGTCAACAATTCTCGATGAACAACACCACCCAAAGAAGCATTCCAACCGTTATAGCGGCCTATAAAGGAGTCTGTCGAATCGGGCGCATTGAGTTCAAACAGCGTTCGCTGGTCATAGCGAACACCACCCTGAATAGTGGAATTACCATTTCCGTATTGCACCGTTGTGAACACGCCGCGATCAAACGTTCGCGAGTCAGGCACAAGTTGGTCTGTCGCATTTGGTGAATTGATATTCCACTGATGCATGCCCTGCGCTCCAGAAATGATTTTCAACTGATCGCCTTTCGGCTTACAAATCCATTTGATGGACATCAAAGCATTACTCAAACTCATTTGCAAGCTTGGTATGGTTACCTTTTCATCATATTCAATCAAACCATTTTTAGTAAAACCAAAAAGCACTTGAAGTTCATTGTGCTCACCAAACCATTTGTTTTCCAAAGAAGCAAAATGATTCGCGAAAAATTGTGCCGGCAGGGTATAGCTTCTTCGCTGGGTATTTACCTGAAAAGTTTCTGGGGTTGCAGTGCTGTCGTGCGTGTGTCCGGGAATTCCGGTAGTCGTATTACTGAAGGTATAACGCACATGGTGCACACTGCGTTTGCCATTCATGGAAAGAACCGCCTTCGCAACTGTTTCATGAAATCGTGAATTCTGAGCAAAGCGTCCATCGGGCAATTTAAAATCTGCATGATTCGCATGTGACACACCCAATTGCCAACGTATTCTTTCGTGCGATTCTCGATACATTAATCGCTGGGTTATTCCCATCGTATTGGATTGAAACAACGACGCTGATTCGACTTCTCTTTTACCCAATGGAGCATGGGGCGCATCATTGAAGTACACCACACCTGCGAGCGCATCCGCGCCATAGAGCAAAGACGCCGGCCCCTTGATTACCTCTACATTACCAAGGCCCAATTCTGAAATGCCCATACCATGATCTCCGCCCCACTGTTGACTTTCAATGCGCAATCCATTCATGAGCGTAACTATTCTCATACCTTGTAAACCGCGCACAACAGGCTTGGCAATGCCGTTTCCCAAACTGGATTGATATACTCCGGGAATTCGAGCAATGGCCTCTCCCATATTCATCGCAGCAACTGCAGTTAGGTCAGAAATTTTTCTTGATTCAATATGATAAGGATTCTCCGATCGCGCCTGTGAAGTCGCTCCTGAAACTGTCACCTCGTGCAAATCCAAATGCCTAGGCATCAATCGAATAGAAATAATTGATTCAACAGCCGCCACAAGTCGAAATGCAGTTTCATATCCCAACGCCTCCACACGAAGATGGGCTGCCGTCAACTTAGGTGCTCGCAGTCGAAAATACCCTGCGCTATCAGTTAGTGTCGACTCCTCAGTTTCAGAAACAAAAACCCTAGCATAGGCAACGGGCTCGGATACCTCCGCATCATAAACATATCCCTGTAGATACTGAGCAGAAGCGGGTATTCCGATAGCTGTGATTATCACTAACAACACTAAAAACACCTTTTGACATCCCACTCCTGTCATCTCACGAATATATGTAAATCATCATAAAACAAAGTATTCAGTTCACTGTTCGCCAAGTAAAAACTGAGTTGGATATTTTCAGCATCCAACGGGGGAATAACAAAAAACAACTCAACCTTTTGCCACGATGACAAAGGCTTCAAGAAAGAACTGAGAGAGCGCACTTCATGATATACCTCTTTGCCATCGCGCACCATTCGAAGCACCGCATCTGTAGTAATGCTATTATCTGCCCAAACATACAGGCTAACCCAAGCTGGGTGATATCCTGCACCTGCATTTGCAAAATTTGTAAACTCCATGGTAAGGCCTGAACCAAAATCAGGCGAAAACCAAGCTGCAAAGTTCCCGCTAAACGACTTTTCGTTTGTTCTTCGATATCCCTTCCAAGAATTACCATCGTCCGATTCAAAATCAACAAATTCGTCAATAACAGCCGCCTCCGAATTCATACCCAGAAAATCCGACAACGTCTGATTGTTACCTTTATCTAAAGCACAAACGGTAATTCTACCATTACTCCCAAGCTTTTTCAATCGCGTCAGTATTTCCGGATATCCGCGATACACAAAATCCATGAAGTATTCATTCTGAAAAACAACGTAGTCGAAGTTCCAGTTGAATGCATGCTCAACCATTCCCTTCGGAGAATAGAGCACCACTAGACCTTTGCGATCCATCAGTGTGAGAGGCACATTGGGCGCCACGGCGTCAATCACCAGCATGGTAGCGCTGCGCGGAACACCAAGTGAATCCAGGTACTCGGCCGAGCCGGTAAAATTCTCTATCGTGTTCTGCAGTCGATTATTCACACCCGCTTCGTGCCTGTTGCGTTGCGACCGTTGCGGCATTCGAAAAGCAAACGCGATAAAGGAACTCAACACAAGCAGATAGATCACCTTTTGCAATCGATGCTGCGCGTTCGGCAAAAACGAAAGCAGGCCTATGAGCAACAAAACCAACGGCAGGTAAAACGTATCGAGGAAATAGTAATCGTGATCTTGAAACTGTTTCATCATCGCCACGGCGAATAGCAAGCAACCAAGCAGATAAATACCGGTGAATGCAAGTAATGAAGACCTAGACTGCATTAGAATTTTTCGTGCAACGAACAGCAGCAAAACAGTTAAAGCGATTAGCGCCAATGCCCAATAGTGAATGGAAGAGAAATAAGCAAACCGCCAATGCTCCCAGATGTAGTTGAGTAAGAACCACGCTTCTTCCCTACTCTCGGCGGGAATCAGTCGATGCAGAAACATGGAGCCGTATTCATTGCGTAACACATCGTTGTGCCATCGGTAAAGAAAAAACAGACCGATGATAGGCAGCACAAGCGCGTATCGCTTCCATGCAATCGTTCTTGTTTTGACAACCGACAAAAACTCCATGCCCAGCACCGCCACAAACGGAATCACAAACGTGGTTCGACTCAACAGGGCAAGAGCGAGCAATACCATCGAAAGATGAAAAAAGCGATTCGATTCTTTCGCACGAAAGAGAAAATAACAGTAAACACCGGCAATGGTCAATGCAAGCGATGGAACGCTCGGCAACAAGGAGCCTTGGTAATACACAAACACCGGTGACAACGCAGCAAAGGCAACCACGAAGAATGCCTTCAACTCATCTTGCAATATCAAACGCGCAAGTTTTCCTGCATAGAAAAGTCCAATGCAGCCCGCCACAATCACATACACTCTGAACAACCACGGCGACTGAATTCCGGTGAGCTTCATCACGAGCGCAACCAAATAATCATGTATGGGGAAATCAACAGCCGTCAGCGTCGTTGAACCTTGCACCAGCAAGTCGTTCGGATAAATGGGATTATAAACCATCGTTTCCGGGTGAAACAAATCGAATCCGTTGCGCAAAAAACCCATCGACAACGCATAACGATCGACTTGCGCCCAGCCGTGTATGTATCCGGGAAAATCAAAGAGATAGGGCCATTGCAGAATTACCGCAGTTATCGCGATAAACAACAGAAGGATAATTTCAAATCGCTGCTTCAACAAATGGACAGAATTGAATGCTCAAAAGTAGAACTTGTTTGTTCAATCTAAAGCGAGGCAGTATATCGGTAAAAAGCTACCTTCGTCCCCATGTCGCGCATCCTCATCACGAACATTAAGTCTCTTTTGGGAGTCTATGAAAATGCTCCTACTCTGCTGGCAGGCAAAGCCATGAGTGAATTGCCCGCTATCGAAAATGCCTGGCTGGCCATCGAAGACGGACTCATCGCCGATTACGGCACGATGACCGAATGGCCCGGTATCAGCGATTGGCGCGAGCTGGAAATCATTGAGGCCGATGGACGGTTCGTTCTTCCCGCCTGGTGCGACTCACACACCCACACCGTCTATGCGGGTTCGCGAGTAGGAGAATTCGTGGATCGGATTCATGGCCTCACCTACGAGCAAATAGCCGCAAGAGGTGGCGGCATCTTAAACTCAGCAGCACTGCTGGCGGAAACGCATGAAGATGAATTGGTGCAATCTGCCTTAACACGCTTGCAGGAAATGCAAGCTATGGGCACAGGCGCAGTTGAAATCAAGAGCGGATATGGCCTCACGCTCGAGAGCGAATTGAAAATGCTTCGCGTGATTGAACGCTTGAAGAGCCTTACTCCTCTCACCATCAAAGCTACCTTCCTGGGAGCACATGCCATTCCGAAAGAATTCAAAGCCAACCCGGATGCATATGTTGATTATCTCATCGGCACCATGATACCCGAGGTGGCATCGCAACACTTGGCCGAATACATCGATGTTTTCTGCGAAGAAAATTATTTCACGGTGGCGCAAACAGAACGCATTCTCGAAGCAGGCATGAAGCATGGCCTGCGTCCCAAAACACACGTCAATCAGTTCAACGCCATCGGCGGAGTTGCAGCCAGCGTGAAATACAACGCGCTCAGTGTCGACCATCTCGAAGTGCTCACCGATGCCGACATTGCCGCGCTTCAAGGAAGCACCACCATGCCCGTAGCCTTGCCGGGTTGTTCGCTCTTCATCAAAATACCGTACACACCTGCGCGCAAAATCATCGACGCTGGCCTGCCACTTGCCTTAGCCACCGATTACAATCCGGGCAGTGCGCCAAGCGGAAACATGAACCTCGTGAACAGCCTCGCCTGCATCTACATGGGCATGACCCCCAACGAAGTCGTGAATGCATCCACCATCAACGGAGCCTATGCGATGGGCTTGGAAAAAACACACGGAACGATAACACCCGGAAAAAAAGCTCACCTCATCATCACCGAGCCTCTCAGCCAAGCAGGTGAAATGATGTACAGCTTCGGCCGAAACAAAATTGAGCGAGTGATTATGGCCTCGGCTTCGCTCGGCCACCTCTAGGCTGTCCCCGACCACCTCTAGGCTGTCCCCGACCATCGATAGTCTGCGCTCGGCTATTGAGCGAAGCCGAAATAGGTTACCGAGCGTAGCCGAGGTGAGATTACCGAGCGTAGCCGAGGTGCCCCATATTTGCACCCGAAATCAACACAACCATGCAACGAATCATAGAGTGCATCCCCAACATCTCCGAAGGCCGCGACAAGGCTAAAATCAACGCAATTACTTCCGTAGTAGAAACCGTTCCGGGCGTGATGTTATTGGATGTGGATCCGGGCGCGAGCACCAACCGCACCGTAATCACCTTTGCCGGTGAGCCCGAAGCCGTTGCTGAAGCGGCTTTT
>JAURKF010000072.1 GCA_030831885.1 Flavobacteriales bacterium | reverse complement strand
CCATCATCCAGTAGTAGTTCTGTTTAAACGTATAACTATCGGAGGCCGAGCCATTAATAATGGCTTTACCATCAACAATTTTCAACGTGTTACCTTCATAATTTCGGATTACACGGCTATATAGCGCAATATTTTCAGGAGTGAGCTGAATGGTTTCTCCCTTTGCCGGAATATGGATAGGCCCAAGATTGTCTCTTGTCCACGAATTGAATGGCGCCAGCGGTGAGTTAGGAAAAATTGCTTGGGGATCGAATGACTCGGGCACCGTATCGTTGTTTACCTCTATAAAAGTTACATCCGGATTGGACTGAAGCTTCAATACATCAGCTGCGGTAAATGACGAATGATAAATAGTCTTGCCTTCTTCATTCGTCGCGTTTCGGTCATTGATATTTACCTTGAATTCCGCATAGATTTTTTTCCGCGCAGCCGGGTTCTTCAGTTGAAAGCGATAACTGTGCATTACGCCCTCAGGGTCAGGCAAAATCTGATCGTTAATGTACACTTGCCTGTTTATGATTTTCAGATTGTCGCCTGGAGTACCTATACAGCGTTTTACATAATTTTCCCTGCGATCCATGGGGCGATAACGCACACCACCAAATGAATGCGGTCTGGGTGAATTGCGTTCAAAACCGCAAACGGTACATGTTTGTTTGATTGCGAAATTATTGCGAGCCTGCTGATTGAATAATTCAGGATTTTGAATGTACCTGTCATATCCTTCTTGCAGGGATTCTCTTGTAATAGCAAGGTTTTTAGGCTGTGAACCTTGCGATGCCATCATAATCGCCTCTTTTCTCAAATAGCTGTAATAGTCGTGCCCTGCATAAAACGGATCAACCATGATAGTATCGCCATGCGGAAAATTGAAGACTACAGGGTCAAGGCGTTCCACCGCTCCAAACCCGGGCAAGCGGAAATAGGGTAGAGTGATTATCTCACTATAGCTATTAGTCATGCCGCCGGGAAGGGCATTGTGAAGGAAGGGCACTGCAAGTGGGGTTTGTGGAACTTTCGGCCCATAGCTCATTTTACTTACAAATAGATAATCACCTACCAGCATGCTTTTTTCCATCGAAGGAGTGGGAATCGTAAACGCTTCAAAAAAGAAGGTACGGATAGCTGACGCTGCAATAACTGCAAACAGAAGAGCCTCTGTCCATTCGCGCGCCATCGACTTCTTCTTACCGGTCCAATCGCGTGGTCCTAAATACGGGAGATCTTTCTCCTTGAAGGCTAATTGAACAAAGGCAAGCCAAGGCAATGCACCAAAAATCCATTGCTCTTTGGTTGTTCGTTTTCCGAAAGCAATGCCTGTTTCTACGTTCAGTATAATCAGCAAAAGCAAGTTAATTCCTGGACATAAGATGACAAAAAACCAATACCAAGGGCGTTTAATTAGCTTTAGCATCGGCACGAAATTGACCAATGGGATGTAGCCCAGCACCCCATTTAAACCTGCTCGTTTGAGTAATGGCGGCAAGGTGATGCTGTAAACAAGAACCAGAGCAATAAGCAGAAGCCAGACTATCATATTACAATTAATTGTTTGGCCGCAAATGTAACCAAAGACTGCTAGCAGTTAGGACCAACCGGCCTTTGGAAAATGGGGCGTGAAGTCCCTGAAAAAGAGAATATTTATGCGCCACAATGAAAGATATGGCGTATATTCGCGGCCCCTCAAACGAACGTTGGGGTTCACGGCTTTAGCATTCCGGTTGTGAAAATGAACAAGTAAAACCCCTTCTGTCTGAGTGAATGCCCTGATTTTTCAGGAGACAGAATACAATTAAAAACAAAGCCAAATGGCTGAATCAAAACGTGTAAAGGCTGAAGAAGCCGAAGAAAAAGACCTCAACATTGTCAATGAGGCCACCTCGGAAACTACTGAGGTAGTTGCAGAAACAACACAGGAAGAAGAAGTCGGCGTGGAAGAACCACTCGAAATCTTCAGCACTGCTGATGAGCAAATGTATCTCAATGACAAAGGAGAATTTAACTGGGATGCTTATGAAGCTGCCGGCGGTTACAACAATGATGAGCGCAAGAAACTCGACAAGATGTATGAATCTACCTTGTCGGTTATCAAAGAGCGTGAGGTTGTAAACGGCACAGTAGTAACCATCAACAAGAAAGAAGTTGTAGTAAACATCGGTTATAAGTCTGAGGGCGTTGTGCCTGCAGGTGAATTCCGCTACAACCCCGATTTGAAAGCGGGTGATGTAGTTCCGGTTTTCATCGAACAGACGGAAGATAAAAACGGACAACTCCACGTATCGCACAAAACTGCTCGTGTGTTTAGCGCATGGGGCAATGTGAACGCTGCTTTGGAAAGCGGTGAAATCATCAAGGGTGAGGTGAAGAGCCGCACCAAGGGTGGTTTGATCGTGGATGTATTTGGAATCGAGGCCTTCTTGCCTGGTTCTCAAATCGACGTGAAGCCAATTCGCGACTACGATCAATACGTGGGTAAAATCATGGAGCTGAAAGTTGTGAAAATCAACAACGAATTCAAGAACGTAGTTGTATCGCACAAAGCTCTTATCGAAGCTGAATTGGAAGAGCAGAAGAAGCTCATCATGAGCGGCCTCGAAAAGGGTCAGGTTCTGGAAGGTATCGTGAAGAACATCACTTCTTACGGTGTATTCGTGGACTTGGGTGGCGTAGACGGTTTGATTCACATCACCGACTTGTCATGGGGACGCGTTACGCATCCTGAAGAATTGGTGCAGCT
>JAURKF010000071.1 GCA_030831885.1 Flavobacteriales bacterium | reverse complement strand
CGCTGGGGCAACTATCCCGTGCAACAGATATTGGCCACGCTCGGAGCGACATATGCTTTCTAAGGGGGAAGGGGAAGGGATAAGGGGTAAGGTGAGCCCTCGGGTTTAGCCCACGGCTGAGCCGTGGGAAAATAGAAATTCGAACGATTTTCAGCTGTCGAAACAGGTGAAAAATCCATTCCTTTTGAACATCGCTAAAAAACAATTCAACACCCGCTTAAAACCCTTGTAAAATCAAGCCTTTCCACGCGTGAACGAATTGTGAAAAATTGTCCGTTTTTTCTCTGGTTTTATTGGACTTTCAGGGCTGTATCGATGTATATTCGTGCACCTCGAAAAAACGTCCCAAAAAGGCGATTTTTCAGGACGAAATCACCTCAACTCAAATTCATATTAAAAGTGGAAGAAAGCATTCTTATGAGCGAAGAAACCAAGGTAGCGTCGGGCTATACCGCCGCAAACATTCAAAGTCTGGAAGGAATGGAACACGTACGCATGCGCCCGTCGATGTACATCGGCGATACCGGTGTGCGTGGATTACATCACCTCGTATATGAAGTCGTCGACAACTCCATTGACGAAGCATTGGCAGGCCATTGCAACACAATAGGCGTTACCATCAATGAAGATAACTCTATCACCGTTACGGATAATGGTCGCGGTATTCCCACCGATTTGCACGAAAAAGAGAAAGTATCTGCACTGCAAGTCGTAATGACCAAAATCGGAGCTGGCGGTAAATTCGACAAAGGTTCATACAAGGTTTCCGGAGGTTTGCACGGTGTGGGTGTGAGCTGCGTAAACGCACTTTCAACTCACTTGCATGCCACCGTGTATCGCGATGGTAAAATAACCGAGCAGGAATACAGCATCGGTAAACCGCTCTATCCTGCGCGTGAAGTAGGACCAACCGATAAGCGCGGTACAACGGTTACCTTCAAACCCGACACCTCTATATTCGACATCATCGAATATAACTACGTGACGCTGGCCACTCGTCTGCGCGAATTGTCATTCCTCAACAAGGGAATTAAACTCACCCTCACCGACAAGCGTGAGCTAGCAGAAGACGGCACCCCTAAATCAGAAATCTTCTTCTCCGAAAACGGGTTGGAAGAATTCGTGAAATTCTTAGATGAAACGCGTCCGCCAATCATTCAGAAAATCATTCACATGGAGCGCACCGACGGCGATATCCCCGTTGAAGTGGCCATGATTTACAACGACTCATTCAACGAGAACATTCACTCATATGTAAATAATATTAATACGCACGAAGGTGGTACACACCTCAGCGGTTTCCGCCGCGGTCTAACCACTACGCTCAAGAATTTCGCGGAGAAAAGCGGGTTACTCGAGAAATTGAAAATCGATATTTCGCCCGATGACTTCCGCGAAGGTCTTACTGCAGTTGTGTCGGTAAAAGTCGCAGAACCACAGTTCGAAGGACAAACAAAAACAAAACTCGGAAACAAAGAAGCGGTTGCTCCGGTTAGTCAGGTAGTGAGTGAAATGCTCGAAGCCTATCTCGAAGAAAACCCATCGGATGCCAAGCAAATCGTGCAGAAAGTAGTATTGGCCGCTCAAGCGCGTCATGCTGCCAAGAAAGCCCGTGAAATGGTGCAACGCAAAGGTGTTGGCGGTGGCGGTGGACTTCCCGGCAAACTCGCAGACTGTGCCGAGAAAGACCCAAGAAAGTCAGAGCTCTTCCTCGTGGAGGGTGACTCGGCAGGTGGTACTGCCAAGCAAGGCCGCGACCGAAATTTCCAGGCGATTCTTCCACTTCGCGGAAAAATCCTGAACGTAGAGAAAGCCATGCACCACAAAATTTTCGAAAATGAAGAAATTCGAAATATGTACACCGCTTTGGGTGTAACCATCGGACCGGAAGACGATTCAAAAGAACTAAATCTTACCAAACTTCGATACCACAAAATCGTAATCATGTGCGATGCCGACATCGACGGATCACACATCGAAACCCTTATTCTCACGTTCTACTTCCGCCACATGAAAGAGCTCATTGAGCACGGACACATCTACATTGCTACTCCCCCACTCTATTTGGTGAAGAAGGGCAACAAGGCAGAATATGCCTGGAACGATGAGCAACGTGATGCTCTGATCCAAGAAATGAAAGGAGCTTCCGATTCAAACGTGAATGTTCAGCGATACAAGGGTCTTGGTGAAATGAATGCCGAACAATTGTGGGAAACCACTATGAATCCTGCCAACCGTACACTCCGCCAGGTTACCATTGAAAACGCCGCTGCATGCGACCACATTTTCTCGATGCTGATGGGCGATGAAGTACCACCCCGCCGTGCGTTTATTGAGGCGAATGCGAAGTATGCGAAGATTGACGCGTAAATGAATGACTAGTGACTAGTGACTAGTGGATAAGAAGATTAGTACATTTAAAAAGGCTGTCCGGGATGGGCAGCCTTTTTATATGCATCATCTGAGTCAAGGCACCTCACTTCACAAACTCACGCCCTTCAACATTGAGCACTCGCGTAAACTTCTTCAGAGAACGAAGAACGATGAATATAGTGAATGCGACAATCAAAGAATATGACCAAAAGGGAGTTACCAGTTCGATCCAATTCGAGAAGCCGTAGTGCACATAATTCTTCATTGCATCCAACATCGCGAACGATAAGAAGATGGCGAAAAAACCATTGTATTCGCGCTTCAATACGTTACGAATAGAGAACTCCACCCCTGAAGATTTCCATTGCGTAAGTCGCGGCCAAAACGCCGGTACTTTCTCTGACCAAAGCAAATAGGATGATCCGAATTTTTTGCGTAAAAAGAACTCCTCCGCAAACATGATTCGTTCGTAATACACCCAAAAAAGAAGCGAGCAAACCAGCGTAAACCACCAATTGCCCACGTAGATAATTATACCCAACCACATAAAGAAATTACCGAGATAAAGCGGATGACGAACAACAGAATAAATCCCTTTTGTATTAAGTACCTCTGCGACCTGTCCTTCTTTGGTATTTCGTCCGCTGGTGCCCTTGGGTGTATGCCCAATTGTAACGGCTCTGATGAGTTGACCGAAAAGTGATACTCCCAAACATGCCAATGCCCAGTTTTGCGAATACATTGGCAAATGAACATCCGCTTCAAAAAGAATGACCAATGTTGCCAGTACATACAACACGAGCGGTAAAAAACTGCGCCAACGAAACAGCCAGTTGCCCGATCGATCTAATTCTTCTATCAATGCCATGACGCAAAAGTAACAAGAACGAATGCTTGTTATCATGCTTCCATTTAATCCATCGCATTGACTTAACTCGCATGACAAGACGGAATTCAATTAATTCCCATTTATGTGCTAGACTTGTATAAAATTCCATCTTATGAATCATTTTCTGCGGTCGCTATCCCTTTTCATTTCGCTTGGTATTCTTTCGTCCCCCCATATGCTTGCGCAATACGAGTATTCAGCATTCAACTTGACCGGTTTGGCTGCAGCAACACCCTTTGCGCGCGACTACCAATCACTCACGATCAATCCCGGCAACCTTGATATGGAAACAGGCTATGAGCAGCGCAGAACCACCGGGATGTTCGATTTTACCTTCTCAGCATATACCGAATTGCTCAACAGGCAGCAAATGATCGACGGGATTACAGGCAACGCCAAAAACATACCCTTGAGTTATTCGGAGCAGCTAGGTAAAGTAGAAGAGCTCACTATGAAACCAACGGCTATCGATGCCGACTTCATGACGTTTGGCACTTCAATCAAAACAAAAAATGCAGGTACGTTCGCTTTCAGTGTGCGCGACCGTGTGGACTTCTATTCAAGAATTGACCGCGACCTCACTGAGCTTATCTGGCTGGGAAATCAATCCGCCTACTTCGATTCACTCATAGTCTTGGCCTCGAGTGGCGCGGATTCCTTAATTGCCCGCCCCGAAAATTTCGATCCGGCACAGTTAAGCATTCTATCCGCTTTCATCAATCCCAACGATGCAAAACCCATCAAACAACTTGTAGGCAATTCGGAAATTGGATTCTCCTGGTATCGTGAATTCAATTTGGGATACGGCAAACGCATCTTCAAAACCAATGACTTCGAACTTCATATGGGCTTGGCCGGAAAGTATATCATGGGACAAGGCATCATTCAATTGACCGGTACTACAGGAGAAGCTTTCAGTTCATTGTCACCTGTATTCAAATTGAACTACAACCTGGTCGACAGCCTGACGGGTAATCCTTCGGGCTTGGACGCCGATGCACCTGCATTGCAGCCCGTAGGACAAGGCTTTGGCTTCGATGCAGGCGGAACCATACTCATTAAAAACCACCTCATTTTGAATGCTGCCATTAACGATATCGGCCAAATGAAATGGAATGGCAACGTATATGAATTGGGTGAAGGAAAGATTACGAATATTGATGGAATTGGAATTGAGAGCGAGGATATCGTCTCTACACTCAATACCTTCAACGGACTCGACGCTCTTTTGAAATGGAAAGGCGAAGAATCACGCACAGCGCGACTGAATACCACTGCGCGCATTGGTGTAGGCTATGAAAAGCTCCAAAAACTTCGTATCGGGTTGGATGTAATTACTCCCATGAACGACAACAAAGCAAACCTTCAACGCACTGCTATTAACGCCGGAATTGAATATTCTCCCTGGCCATGGATTCACCTGCAAACGGGGGTATCAGACGGCGGTAATTACGGCTTAAAAATGCCGGCCGGTATCTATTTCACGGTTCGGAAAGGCGTGAGTGAATTCGGCTTCGCCACGCGTGATATCCTGTCGTTCTTCAAAGACGAAAACCCGACTGTATCGCTGGCGATGGGATTCTTACGATTCCGCTATTGACAATAGAATCGTGAACCCAGTATGCGCAAGTTTGTTATTACAGGGACACATGAGATTAGTCCTCGCTTATAGTTTAATTATAGCCGCAAGTGTGGCATGTTCACACACTGCATCAACGCAACACAAAATCGACCTTCCTTCTATGACCCCAACCTCCGATACCCTTGAAATTGCAACTTTTGGTGCCGGTTGCTTCTGGTGCGTAGAAGCCGTCTACCAGCAAGTGAATGGCGTCATTCAAGTCGAGAGTGGATACGCCGGTGGAAACATTAAAAATCCTTCCTACAAAGAGGTTTGTACCGGAAGAACGGGGCATGCCGAAGTATGTCAAATTACATTCGATCCTCGCATTGTTTCCTACAACCAACTGCTCGAGGTTTTCTTCGGTGTGCATGACCCAACCACACTCAACAGACAAGGAGGCGACGTTGGCACTCAATATCGCTCTTCAATCATGTATCATTCGGTAGCCCAAAAGGCCTCGGCCGAGTTGGCGGTGAATGCAGCCAATGCAAGCGACAATTGGAGCGATCCTGTAGTAACGGAAATTGTTCCCGCGGATACGTTCTATCGCGCTGAAGATTATCACATGGACTATTTCAATCTTCATGGCGAACAACCCTATTGTCAAATGGTAGTTCGGCCAAAAGTTGAAAAATTCAAGAAGACCTTTTCAGAGTACCTGAAAAAGTAACATCACTTTGTGACTCGATTTGGACGAATAATAATTTCGCTGATTACTCCTCCTGCAGATGCCTCAATCGAGTGAGCAATCTGTTCTGCAATCATTTCCGGTCTCAACCCGGCTGCAAAATACTCTTTGTATTGAGAGAGCATTTGTGGGTTGGAAGTACTATCAATAAAAGGTGTGTCCACAGACCCCGGGCTTATGGTCGTGACACGCACCTTATCGGGCAATTCAAGGCGAATGCTATCGCTTATGGCAATCAGCGCATGCTTCGTTGCACAATAAACCCCTGAATTCGGAAACACCTGATGCGAAGCCAATGAACCCAGGTTAATAATATGCCCCCTGCTTTCAATCAACGCAGGAAGGGCGACATGCAAACAATTCAATACGCCCTTTACATT
>JAURKF010000070.1 GCA_030831885.1 Flavobacteriales bacterium | reverse complement strand
GATGTAAAGTACTCGAAGCTGAGGCTTCGGCGATTGTATCTGTTCAAGTAACACGCGCTGCAATGGCTGATGCCGCTGCTGCCGCTGCTGCCGAAAAGAAGAAGTAATCGTTTGGCGTTGAAAGCCCTTGCGTAAGTTCGCTGTATGAAATTCCTCATCGTAGGTTTGGGAAACATAGGCAGTGAGTACGCGGAGACTCGCCACAATATAGGATTTAAGGTATTGGACGCTCTTGCCGGGGCGTCCAATCTTTTTTTTAAGACCGACCGTTATGGCGATGTGTGCGAGCTGAAGCACAAGGGTAGAACGTTTGTTTTACTCAAGCCCAGTACCTACATGAATCTAAGCGGTAATGCCGTGCGTTATTGGATGCAGCAGGAAAAAATAGGATTGGAAAACGTGCTTGTGATTACAGATGATCTAGCTCTTCCTTTTGGTAAGTTGCGAATGCGTGGTAAAGGAAGTGATGGCGGCCACAATGGATTAAAGCATATACAAGAGATCCTGCACACATCGGAATATGCGCGTTTGCGATTTGGAATTAGCGCTGAGTTTTCGAAAGGAAATCAGGTCGATTATGTCCTCGGCGCATGGAGTGAAGAAGAACTGAAGACTCTGAAAGATCATATTGAGCGCGCCGGTAAGGCAGCTCTCTCATTCGGGCTCATTGGATTGGCTCGTACGATGAACGACGTTAATTCGAAGTAGCAGGTTCTTCTCCGAAAGAAATGTATTGGGCTGGATTTACGGGTGCTCCGTTTTCCCAGAGTTCGAAGTGAAGGTGAGGTCCCTCGCTGTTCTCGCCTGAATCACCTATGAATGCAATGGATTCTCCGGCCTTAACAATATCGCCCACTTTTCGCAACAATACTGCATTGTGTTTATATACTGAAACTAGGTTGTTGGTATGTTGAATGGATAGTACGTTGCCATCATCGGCTGTGAATGAGGCCGCTATAATGGTTCCGTCAAGCACCGATTTCACCGGATCATCTTTAGGTGCCGCCAGGTCGATACCGTAATGGCCTTTTTCCGGATTGAAGGAGCTGAATATGGTTCCATTAACCGGCTTGAAAAGAATAAGGCCTTTTTTGCGGTCTCCCGTTTCATCGACTGTAGCTATGCTGAAGCGGTCCTGATCAGTTATTTTTTGCCTCATGGATTCATCGAGCTCACTTACCTCATAATTGAGAGCAACATCAACGGCAGGTGTTTGAACACTGTCGCCTGCGTTACTAAGAACACCGCCTGCTAAAATGACTTTAATATCGTTGAGGTATCGTTCATTTTTGCGAACGACATCAAGTAGTGAATCTGCTTGGAGACGCGCTACTCGCGCCTCTTCACGATAGCCTGCCGAGGCGTAGTCAGGAATCACATAGTTCTTTAAAGGCGTGAAGGCCACGAGCAAATAGATAATCGCCCCGAAAAGAATCAGCATTCCACCAAACATGATAATTACGTTTAGTGGCGTCAGCGAATAAGAGAACTTTTCTTCAAAAGTAGATTCATTGAGAATGTTCAACCGAAATCGGCTTTTTAGCTTTTTCAGCAGTTTTTTGCGTTTCGGTTGTGGGGTAGCTACCATTTTTTACTTCGAATCTTTTCTCAGACGAACAATTGCGTACAAAAATGAAATAATTTTGACGCAATCCTGTTAGAGGCGGGCAATTAAATCTACTATTTGTGAATATTCGTTGGTTAGGTCGAAGTTTATGGGTTTGGGCATGCCTGATTTTTTTGGCTGCTTGTTCGACCAAGAGGGATGGAACCGCTTATCGCCTCTACCACAATATGACAGGTCATTACAATGGTTATTTCAACGCCAATGAACTAGTAGAGAAGGGCGCAGTAACCCTTGTCACAGGTCATAAAGACGATTACGATAAGTTGCTCCCTATTTTCATTTATGGCACCGCCGATGAGGCCAAAGCCATTTTTCCTGATCTGGAAAAGGCAATTACCAAATGCGAAAAGGTAATCAGCAAACACACGATCAAAGATGATTCGAATGAGGACAAAAAACACCCTGAGTTTAATAAGTGGATTGACGACAATTATATGGTCATTGGCCGCGCCTATTTCTACAAACAGAGTTACTACAAGTCGGCTGATGTGTTTCAGTATGTCAACCGCAAGTATAAAAACCCGGAGTCAGCGGTAAGCAGTGCCACCTGGCTTGCTAAATCATATATCGGAGATAAGGAATACAGCAAAGCCGCACAAGCCCTCGTGCGCGCGGAAGGTGACATTGAAAAGGATGAGGTGAAGAATAAACTAAAGGCACAGTATTACCTCACTTATGCAGACGTTTATGTCCATCAGAAGAAGCTGGACAAAGCAGCTGCCGAATTGGAAAAGAGTATTACGGTTACAGACAGAAAAAAAGACAGGGCTCGTCCGCATTTTATCCTGGCTCAGATCTATCAACAAATGAACAGAAGCAGTGATGCAATGACGCATTATGAAGCTGCTATTCTCTCTCGCCCGCCCTATGAGCTTGAGTTTCATGCTCGCATCAACAAAGCCCTTTCTTTCAGTCGAACCGGGGGAAGTTCTTCAGAGATTCAAAAGGAGCTTTTTAAAATGCTCAAGAACGAAAAGAACCTCGATTACGTTGACCAGATTTATTATGCGCTTGGTGATATCGCCTGGGAGGAGCAGCGCAGGGAAGATGCTATTGAATTCTACAAGAAATCAATAGAGTCAAATACAACGAATGCAAAGCAGCGTGTTAAAGCTTTTTTGCGATTGGCTGATTTGAATTTCGATGAACGTCGATACTCGATGGCCCAGCTTTATTACGATAGCACACTAGTAAAGATCGAGCAAACCCATGAGCGTTATGCAGAGATTAAAGCACGGGCAGAATCATTGAGTGAGCTGGTGGGTCATCTCAGTTCGATTGAACTTTATGACAGTTTGAGTGTGATTTGCGCACTTAGTCCTGATGAGCTCGAAAAAAAGGTGCGTCAGCTGGCAGATGATTTAGCAGCGGCTATGGAGCGTCAACGCCTGGAGGATGAGCGAAGGGCGGAGGAAGCAAGGGCTGCGGCGGAGGAATCGGGAATCAGTGGAACTTTTTGGTGTTACAATGAAGGGTTGCGAGAGAAGGGGCGCAACACGTTTGTTGATGAGTGGGGCAATCGCCCATTAAAAGATTACTGGCGGTTACAGTCTAAGCTAGCCGAATCATTTGGGCCGGGAGAGGAGTCGTTAGCAACACAAGCACAAGCTTCGGATAGTACGGAAGCCCAACCCGACGACAAATACAAGACCCCAACCGCAGATGAATTGAAAGAGTCTCTTCCTTGCGCCAATGAGAGCGAGTTGGATGAAATAAAGAAGGCTGCTGCAGAGGGTTACTATAATGCCGGTGTTATCTACAAAGAAAAACTGGATGATGATGATAATGCTATTAGCACATGGGAGGAGTTGCTGGCGAATATGGATGAGAGCAGCTACCATCCCACTACTTATTATCAGTTGTTCCGCACCTGGATGGCAAAGGAGGGTAAAAAGGGCTATGTGAAAGATCCTTTTTGCGAAACCTGTAACTCCAACTACTGGGGATCTGAAATTAAAAGGTTATACCCAAATAGTGATTGGGCTATGTTGGTGGACAATCCGGGATACTTGGATATACAAGACATGAAGCGTGCTAAGGAAAATGAGGCATATCAGATTGCATATGATTACTATAGGTCTCGCAGCTATGGCCGGGCTAAGACGTATTGCGATAGTGTAATTACCAGCGATGCGCGCAATAGCTTGTTGTGCAAATACAAGTTGTTACGAGCTATTTGTGTAGGTTACTCGGATGCGCCTTATGGGGTAAAGGAAAATTATCAAAATGAGCTGAACCGCCTTGTCGAGGAATGCGGGGGCACAGAGGAAGCAACACGTGCCGACTTATTGCTTCGGGCAATCAATGGGAATAATGAAATAGATACATCAGGCCCTCAAAAGCCAACCGGAGAATTTCCATCGGGCCCACCCGAAAATTCAACGGAGATGAGTGATTCGACCGCTGTTAATGATGGGCCCTACGTATTTGATGGAAATGCAGAGCATTACCTGGCGGTAATAATGCCGGTAAGCTCTAACGACATTAACGCGGCAAAAGCAGCGGTTGCCGATTTCAATATGGTATTCTTCAACTCCTCTCAACTTCGTGTGACGAATAACCTGTTGGACAAGGACCACCACCTGCTGTTGGTGAAGTCTTTTAAAAAGCGAGAGGATGCTGATCAATATTTGGGTGCCTTTATGGGTGACACAGATAAACTGAAGTTGATCAACGTAGATGGAAATAATGTTTTTTTGATTTCTAAGCAGAATTACATAGCTTTGTTCAAAGGGAAGGACTATCAGCTATATCTCGATTTTTTTGCGAGGTATTATTGATATCCCTTCTTTAACCGAAATCACCATGTTTCAGAAAAACCTCAAATCCATGGCAAAACACTCAGAGCCCTCAACTGATATGGGCATCAATCGCATCGTTGAAGGAACAAGCATTGAGGGGGAAATTCGTTGCGAAAGCAATATTCGTATAGATGGCTCCTTTGTTGGAAACCTAAGTACCAAAGGCCGATTGGTTATTGGTCCCGCGGGCCGAATCGAAGGAACAGTTAATTGCCAGAATGCGGAAATTGAAGGATTGGTGAAGGGAAAACTGTACGTTCAGCAAATGTTGTCCTTAAAAGGAACCGCCAAAGTCGAGGGAGATATTTTCACGGATAAACTTTCTATAGAGCCCGGCTCATCATTCACAGGAGCTTGCAATATGGGCGCAAAGGTGAAAGAGATGAAAAAGGACGTGCCCGCAGATGGAGCAGTTGCCGCGACCCACTAAAGGTCAAAGCAACACGGTGTTGCGATACACATCGATTGCAACACAAATGGGAATCACCATTTTTTTAGGGGTTTGGTTAGGAATGAAGGCCGATCAACATTGGTCGATGAATGCCCCTATTTATACATTGATAGGATCGCTTACCGGTGTGGTCGTAGCTGTTTACAGAGTAATCCGGGATGTACTGAAGAAATAATTTGAGTCCACCGATGAACGCACGCGCTTTTTTGATTCCTCTTACCATAGCTACTGTGATTTTGTATGTTTTCGCAATCGTAATTTTATTCGTAGTAAAAAAACCGATGCCTGATGCCGTTTGGGTGTTGATTCCGCTCTATGGCGTAGTGACGTTCTTTCTTTATCAAATGATTGCATCTGCAAGCGCGAAATCACCCCATCGCTTCATCGCTTCGGTTAACGCTTCTGTATTGGTGAAACTGTTTATGTCGGCATGCATCGTAGGAGGTTATTTCTATCTGCAATTACCCGGAAAAAAAGCGTTGGCCTTGGCCGTAATGGGCATTTACGCCATATACACATCTGTACTTATTCGAGCACTTATCCCTGTTATCCGCAGGGGCAAACCATGAAGGATGCCATCACATACCGCGCTATCGGTTTGATGAGCGGTACATCGCTCGACGGGTTGGATATAGCTTATTGCACGTTCACCCGTGAGGATCGCTGGCAATTCGAATTGCTTACTACCACTACATTTCCATATGATACAGATTGGCGCAATCGTTTGCGCTTGGCGCATACCATAAGTGGAGTTGAACTGGCGCAGCTGCATGTGGACCTCGGATTGCTTCATGGCACTTGGGTTAAGGAGTTTGTGCTCACACATGCGTTAAAAGTTGACTTCATTGCATCGCACGGCCATACCGTTTTTCATCAACCACATCGTGGTTTAACACTGCAAATTGGCAGCGCAGCGCACATTGCTGCGGCCACCGGTGTGGATGTTGTTGCCGATTTCCGAACCACCGACGTTGCGCATGGAGGACAAGGGGCGCCATTGGTTCCTATAGGCGATTTGTGGTTGTTTGGCAACTATCCTATGTGTTTGAACCTTGGCGGAATTGCCAATGTGTCCGTTAAAGAATCGCTTCACATGGAAGCGTTTGACATTGGATTATGCAATATGGCGCTGAATCATTACGCAGAAAAACGGGGTGTTGCGTATGATCACGACGGAAACCTTGCTCGCCAGGGAAATGTCAATGAAGTAGTGTTTCACCAATTGAACGAACTTGATTTTTTCAAGCAATCGGCGCCTAAGTCGTTGGGCAAAGAGTTTTGGGTGAGTCAATTTTTACCCGTGGTTGAGCATGCGCAAATGAACGTGCACGACGTGATGCGCACTATCACCGAACACATCGCGATTCAAATTGGTGCCGCGTTGAGTAAACGAGAGCAAGGCGATATGTTAGTAACGGGTGGTGGAGCGCATAATGGATTTTTGATGGAACGAATTGCGGCCCATACTCATCATCGCGTTGTGGTTCCCGAAAATAAAATTGTGGACTTCAAGGAGGCACTCATCTTTGCCTTTTTAGGCACTTTGCGCATGGAGGGCGAGAGTAACGCTTTGGCCTCGGTGACAGGCGCGCGTAGGGATAGTGTTGGTGGTGCTATTTATAGCGCACGATAGGCCTTCGCGTTCTACCTTCGTCCCGAAAAATTCCTGTATGAAAGACTTATTGGAGAAGTACGAAAACAAACGTCCTGAAATTGTATTTGAATGGAAAGACCCGTTTACCTCTGCCGAAGGCTGGGTGGTCATTAATTCGCTCCGCGGGGGTGCTGCCGGTGGTGGCACACGCATGAGGGTGGGCCTCGACAAGCGCGAGGTGGAGTCGTTAGCGAAAACCATGGAGATTAAGTTTACGGTAAGCGGTCCTCAGATTGGAGGCGCCAAGAGTGGCATCAACTTCGACCCACGTGACCCTAGAAAACAAGAGGTTCTCGAGCGCTGGTTTGCCGCTGTTACGCCGTTGCTCAAGCATTACTATGGCACCGGCGGCGATTTGAATGTGGACGAGATTCATGAAGTAATTGCCATTACAGAAGACTGTGGTATTTGGCATCCGCAAGAGGGTGTATTTAACGGCCACTTTGGTCCAACTGAAGCGCAGAAAGTAAAACGTATTGGCAACTTACGTCAGGGTGTCATCAAGGTGCTAGAAGACACTCAATACACACCTGATATCGATTTGAAATACCGTGTGGCGGATATGATTACAGGATATGGTGTGGCTGCGTCTGTTCGTCATTATTATGAGTTGTGGGGTGGCGGTTTATCGGGAAAGCGTGTGATTGTGCAAGGTTGGGGTAACGTTGCGGCTGCAGCGGCATTTTATTGCGCTCAGGCCGGTGCAAAAGTCGTTGGCATCATTGATCGCAATGGTGGCCTTATCAGTGAAGATGGGTTGGGTTTTGAAGAAGTGACGAAGTTGTTTTTAGAGAGAAAAAACATGCAGCTGCAAACCGAAGGCTTGTTGTCGTTTGAAGAAGTGAATGCAAAGATTTGGGATGTAAAAGCGGATGTGTTTTTGCCTTGTGCAGCATCCCGTTTGGTAACAGACGACCAGATGAAGCGAATGGTGAACGCTGGATTGAGCTTGGTGAGTTGCGGTGCGAATGTGCCTTTCGCTGATGCACAAATTTTTTACGGACCTATCGCCGAGTTTGCCGATGAGCACATCAGCGTGATACCTGATTTTATTGCCAACTGCGGCATGGCGCGCGTATTTGCTTACCTCATGAGTAATGGCGATGTGGACATGACCGACCGAGGTATTTTTGAAGATACATCCGTTACTATACGCCACGCATTGCAACAGATTCATGCGGTGCATCGCGAGAAGACGGGCCTTACCAAAGCCGCGTTCGAAATAGCATTGAAAAAATTGGTGTAAATGGAAATTGTAATCCTTTT
>JAURKF010000069.1 GCA_030831885.1 Flavobacteriales bacterium | reverse complement strand
GCGGCGCTACTTATCGGTAATGCGGCTCAACGCCAAGGCTGCATCGGTGTAGTCGGGCTTAATTGACAAGGCTGTCCTATAGTCGGCTTCCGCGTCACCTCGTTTATTCAGACTCTCATTGCATAGCCCACGGTTGTAGTATGCCTGATAGTATCCCGGGAAAATGGAAACGGCATTGGTGAAATAGTAAGCAGCACTATCGTATTGCTGCAAATATTCCAAGAAGACAAATCCTTTATTGAAGTGGGCGGCTACGAACTTAGGATCGATTTTCAGAATTTCATCGTAACAACCGAATGCCTCTTTGTATCGTTCTTTCTGGATGTAACCGGATTCTTGCAGGAACATGGCTTTGTTATACCAGGCTTCAATGCTTCGTGGGCGAATACTGATGGCTGATGAGTAGTATTCTTTCGCCAAATCGCTTTTCTTGGCGGCGTACAATAAGCCTACTTCGATATAGGCATCGTAATAGTTTGGATCAACTTCAATAGCTGTTTTGTAGGAGGAAGATGCCAGATCCGTATCGCCCATGGTCTTGTAAAGTCGCCCACGCAGATAATATGCTTCCGCTTCGTATTCGTTTACTTTGATGGCTGAGTTAAGTTGAGCACGCGCTATATCGAAGTTGCCCAATACGATGTCGATACCTGTTTTTTTTAGCAGACCTTTTACGTTCAGTGAATCGTATCGCAAGCAAGTACCATAATCGTCGTAGGCCTCCTTCACTTTTTCCTGTTTGAAATACAGTTCGCCTCGTGTCAGGTAAATGTCGGCCTGGGTAGAGTCAATGCTAATTGCCCGAAGTATATCCGTGTACGCATTGGGAAACATAGAGTGGTCAGCCCAATAACGCGCTCGATCAAGATAGGCGCTATAGTCATTTGGATTTTCAATGATGCGTTGATTCAATGTGCGGAGCAGTGTGTCGAACTGAGCGATTGAATCGGCCTGCGCTTGGATGGTGTTGGTATCCGTTGTTCCTTTCTGCTTCATGCCGTCGCACGAATGCAAGAAAAGAAACGTGCCGAAAGAAATTAATCCAATGAGTATGCGCATGCAGTTGAATCTATTAAACGAAAAAAAAAGCCCCCGAACTATCGGGGGCCAAATTTCGCACTTTCTGTCTATTCCCCCAAAAGCAATGATTGGGCTGATGGGTTGGCAGTGGGGGAGTGAAAGATGAAAGCATTATCTATATTCTCCTTGTGCTTTTGATTCTTTTAAAATTCTAAAACGAGAAACACAAACAGAATGAGATTGAGCAAGGTGGGCGTAATAGCCGGTTCTCCGTTTAATAACTAACCATCGGAGATTCGACTATGTAAGCCGGATTATTATGCAGTAACCAAGTTTTTGGCAGCAATTGCTTCCTGCACCTTGCTTTCAATTTCTTCCATCAAGTCCGGATTATCGTCGAGCAATTGTTTTACTGCATCGCGCCCCTGACCCAATTTAGTTTCGTTGTAGCTGAACCAAGAACCACTCTTCTTGATAACACCCATATCGACACCCATGTCGATTAGCTCACCCACGCGGCTAATGCCATGTCCATAGAGGATGTCGAACTCAGAAGTGCGGAATGGCGGAGCAACTTTGTTCTTCACAATTTTCACCTTGGTGCGGTTACCAATGGCGGTTTCTCCGTCTTTTATTTGTTGCGAACGACGGATGTCGATACGAACGGATGCGTAGAATTTCAGCGCATTACCACCTGTGGTTGTTTCGGGGTTGCCGAACATAACACCGATCTTCTCGCGCAATTGGTTGATGAAAATGCAGCAGCAGCCAGTTTTGCTGATCGTAGATGTTAGCTTGCGCAAGGCTTTCGACATCAAACGCGCCTGAACACCCACGTTGCTGTCGCCCATTTCACCTTCGATTTCAGCACGTGGAGTTAATGCAGCAACTGAGTCAATAACGATGAGGTCGATGGCACCTGAACGAATGAGGTTGTCGGCAATCTCCAATCCTTGCTCTCCATTGTCGGGCTGAGAAATCAACAGATTTTCAGTGTCAACACCAAGAGCCTCTGCATAAAACTTGTCGAACGCGTGTTCGGCATCGATGATGGCACAGATTCCTCCGGCCTTCTGGCATTCAGCAATAGCGTGAATGGCGAGTGTCGTTTTACCGGATGATTCAGGACCGTAGATTTCGACGATACGTCCTTTCGGATAACCGCCAATGCCTAGGGCCAAATCCAGACCGATTGAACCACTCGGAATAACCTCGATTTGCTCGGTGGCTTCATCGCCGAGTTTCATTACGGCGCCTTTACCATACGTCTTTTCCAACTTGTCCATAGCGAGTTGGAGCGCTTTCATTTTTTCTTTGTTTACATCAGCCATTGTATTGTGATTTAAAAGTTAGCAACGCTTGAATTATTACGCAAGGTATGTGGGGCACATTGTAAACTATTTACAACGTAAAAGAATTTATCAGCATGAAATTAAAAGTTGTGAGTAATGGCGGGAAGGGCGAGGGGAATAGTATTCCTATAAGTGAAATAGTGAAATAGTGAAATAGTGAAATGGTGAAATGGTGAAATAGTGAAATGGTGTAGGAGTGTCCTCCGATGGCGCTTCCATTTCACCATTTCACCATTTCACTTCCTCTTCTCAGGATACAAATCGCGGATTACGAAAAAAACAGCCAGATACAGACCGGTGAGCACAGAGGCATACATCACGCTGCGTTCTTCGCCGGCATAGCGCATGTTGCCTACCCCGTTTTGAAGAAAATCGGTGAACATGCGGTGAGAGATGTACCAGCTGAGTGCGAACAGTAGGGGGGCAATGCTGAGGTAAATGATGCGTGCTTTGCGTGACATGCGTGTTGTTAATTGCGGCTGCCAAAAATAGAACTTCCCAGGCGTATCATGGTGCTGCCTTCCTGTACCGCTATTTTCCAGTCGCTGCTCATGCCCATGGAAATGTTAATGAATGAAGGCAGCGAGGTGAAAGCGCCCTGTTTCAACTCATCGAATAATTTTTTCAATGTGCAGAATTCAGAACGAATAACTGTTTCATCATCGCTGAAAGACGCCATGCCCATTAGGCCGGCAAGTTCCACATGAGGATAATCGGAAGGATGGAAGAGCGAAGCTGCAGAGCGAAGTTCATCGGGACTGAAGCCGAACTTCGTTTCTTCCTGCGCGATATGCACTTGCAGCAGACAGCGGATTGTTCGCCCGTTTTTCGAGGCTTGTTTACTGATTTCTTTCAAAAGCTTGAAACTATCGACGCCGTGTATGCAGTAAACAAAAGGGGCGATGTATTTGACTTTGTTGCTTTGCAGATGTCCAATGAAATGCCACTCTATATCGGGAGGCAATTGTGGTTGTTTTTCGATGAGCTCTTGCACATAATTTTCGCCAAATGCTCGCTGTCCTGCATGGTATGCCTCTTCCAGCATTGCGATCGGTTTGGTTTTCGAAACGGCAATCAGCTGCACACCCTGAGGAATTTCCCGGCGGAGCGTAATTACGTTTTCTGAAATGGTGGCCATCTTAAAACTCATAAACAACCAAACCGCTGCGAAGTTTAGGCTCGACCCAGGTGCTCTTGGGGGGCATGGCTTGCCCGGCATCTGCTATACGCTTAATGTCGCTCACGGTTAATGGGAAAAGGGTGAAGGCAACGCCATCACCTTGTTTGTCGACTGCTTGTTGCAATGCTTCTGTTCCTTTAGGACCTTCTACAAAAGCGATTCGCTTGTCTTTGCGCAAATCGCCAATGCCCAGAATAGGTTGAAGCACTATATCGGTCAGCATTTGCACATCTAGTTCGTCGCTTGAATGGCGCAGTGATAGGCAATACCAAGATCCTTCTACATACATTCCCATTTCGCCTTTGCGATGCGGATGATAGGAAGTTAATTTTTTTTCGATGGTGAAGGATGTGCTTAGTGCCTGCAAAAACGCATCACTCGAAAGTCCGTGAAGGTCTTTTACCACTCGATTAAATTCATAGATGCGCACATTTTCTTCCGGAAGAATGTATGCCAGGCAATAGCGCATCGGGTCGCTATCGGTTGAAATGGATGATTGATGTTTTTCAAATAACAATGCGCTGCTGCTACTGCGGTGGTGACCATCGGCAATGTAAAACGCATCCTGTCGAGCATACTCTGCGGTGATGGATTGAATAGACGAATCATCTTCAATTACCCAGAATTGATGATGCACTTTATTGGTTGTCGTGAAATCGTACTCCGGGCGCTCGCGTGTTTTTTCGGCGATGATGTCGTCGATTCGTTGGCTATCTCGCGCCATGAGCAGCACCGGTTCTGCGTTGAGCTTCGTTATGTCGAGGTATTGCACAAACGTCTCCTCCCTTTTGGCAATGGTCTTCTCGTGAATTTTGATGCGGCCGTTGAGATAATCATCGACCGAAACAGCCCCAATGATGCCGGTGAATGCATGTCCGGCCTTGATTTGGCGGTAAATGTAGAGCCCCGGTTTTTCATCGCGAAGCAATATGCTCTCGGCTAAAAATGTTTCGTACTTGTTTCGTACCTGTTGGAATCGTTCCCTCAAATCGGTCGTCTTGTGCAGGTTGGTGGCTGTCATATCAGGGTGAATGATATGCAGAAAGCTAAACGGATTCTCGGTGAGTTTCGCCCTTAGCTGTTGCGTGGAATAACTCACATACGACCGCGAAGCCACAAGGTGCACCTTATCGCGGGCGGGGCGCACGGCTCGGAAGGGAAGTAAGGATGGCATAGGGAGTGACTAGTGACTAATGACTAGTGACTAATGCCGAGTGTTCGCATGGCTAGTCACTAGTCATTAGTTGTTGGTCATTTTTCAATTATTCGTTTAACGTTTTCCGCGATTTCCATTCCTATGCGCTCCTGTGCTTCGACTGTGCTCGCGCCGATATGAGGTGTTGCGATGATGCCCGGATGCGAGAGGATGGAAGGATTTACATTCGGTTCACCCACAAATACGTCGAGGCAAGCAGCGCGCACCTTGCCGCTGTTGAGGTTTTCGATGAGCGCAGCTTCATCAATAACGCCCCCGCGTGAAGTGTTGACGAGTATGGCGCCCTCGCGCAGATAGTGGAACTCATCTTTACCTATTACTGCTGATCCGTCGGGTTGTTTGGGAACATGCAATGAAACGACATCCGCTTCTCTGAGCAGAGCGTGGAATGGCAAGAATGGAACATTGATGTGAACGCTTTGTCCACCGATATCCATCGTAAGTGTTTTGTACTCGTCGGTTGTTCGGTCGCATGCAATTACACGCATGCCGCAACCAATTGCATAGGAAGCGAGGCTCTGACCGATACGGCCAAATCCTACGATGCCTATCGTTTTACCCCGCAATTCAAATCCTTTGCTGTATTTCTTTTTCAGCGTCTCGAATGCCTTGCCATCCGCTGAGTGCAAATGGCGACCACTGTCGTATACACCACGGGCGGCTGCAAATATTACAGACATTACCAGCTCGGCAACAGCTTGTGAACTGGATGCCGGGGTATTGAAAACCGTAATGCCTTTGCTACGCGCATACTCTGCATCGATATTGTCGATACCGACGCCACCACGCCCAATGAATTTCAATGACTGGCATGCATCGATGAGGTCTTTTCTTGCGGTGGTTGCGCTGCGCACGAGCAAGCCTTCGTATTGCTCACGGTTAATGGTTGCGGCCAATTCTTCCTGAGGGACTTTTTCAGTGACCACAATGCACCCCATGGATTCTAGTGCTTTTTTTCCTGTGGAGTCTATGCCGTCGTTTGCGAGGATTTTCATTGGTGTTCTTAGTTGTCTTTACTGTTGTTGGTGTCTCTTGAGGTTGTGGACGCACTGC
>JAURKF010000068.1 GCA_030831885.1 Flavobacteriales bacterium | reverse complement strand
TGTAATTTCACATGTAATTCGAATTTCATCATCGTAATGTGCCGGCGCAAAATAGCGTATTCGAAAATCTACTACCGGAAGAAGAATGCCTGCATCTTCCAGTGATTTGTATGAAATGCCGCAGGAACGCAGTGTTTCAACTCGTGCAACTTCGAAGTAGGTTGCGTAGTTTCCATAATAGACATAACCCATGCGATCAGTCTCTGCATAGCGCACACGAAGAAAAATGGAATGTGTAATCATGCCCGAAAGTTCGTGTATTTAGGATACATCTTGGGTGTAGCCCCTGATGCGGAAATTATGTAATTTGACTAAGAGTGTGAGTTTAAGCGGTTTATCACTTTTGGTCTCAACAATAACTTACTGAACTGCTAAAACACTTGATTTTGCAAGGATTTCCAAAGAATTTATTTGATAGTCAAACTTTTTCTCAAGTCAAGTCTAAATAACTTTTTTTTTTCACTTTTTTCATTATTCATTTGCCACGCATTCAAGGGAAGCGGATATAAAGTGTTGTTGCGAATGCCCTGACAAGTTTTATTAACCAAAGATCTACTCGACTACATGAAGAAAGACCATAACCAGGTTTGGAAGAACTGTTTAGAAATTATCAAGGACAATGTGAGTCCTCAAGGATATAAGACCTGGTTTGAGCCTATCAAACCCGTGCGCCTCGAAGAGAGCGTTTTGACGATCCAAGTACCTTCTCAATTTTTCTATGAATGGTTGGAAGAGCACTATGTAACGTTGCTGAAAAAAATCATTCGCAAAGAACTTGGTACAGAAGGACGGTTGGAATACTCCATCATTATGGAGAACAATACCAACTCGAATCCTTACACCATTAAAGTTCCTACGAGCAATCGCAAGGCAGTAAAGAATGCTGTAGTGAGTATGCCTTTGGATATGGGTGAGTCTCCCATAAAGAATCCGTTCATCATTCCGGGCTTGCGCAAGATGCAGGTGGACTCTAATTTGAATCCGAATTATTCGTTCGATAATTTCGTGGAAGGTGACTCAAATCGTTTGGCTCGCAGTGCCGGCTTCGCTGTTGCTAACAAGCCCGGTGGCACCGCTTTCAACCCGCTGTTGATTTATGGTGGAGTTGGTTTGGGAAAGACACATCTAGCTCATGCCATCGGCATCGAGATTAAGAACAAATATGAAGACAAGACTGTACTTTATGTGAGCAGTGAGAAGTTTACCCATCAGTTCATCGATGCGGTGAAGAACAACACCGTGAACGATTTCACTCACTTCTATCAAATGATTGATGTGTTGATAATCGATGATGTACAGTTCTTTAGTGGTAAGGAAAAAACACAAGATGTATTCTTCCACATTTTCAATCACCTCCATCAAACAGGAAAGCAAATTATCATCACCAGTGATAAGCCACCTGTAGAAATGCAGGGAATGGAGCAACGCCTTCTGAGTCGTTTTAAGTGGGGTTTAAGTGCAGACTTGCAAGTGCCTTCGCTTGAAACGCGCATTGCGATACTTAAGAAGAAAATGTATGCCGATGGTATTGAGCTTCCGGACGAAGTAGTTGAATACCTTGGCTATTCTATTACTTCTAACGTGCGCGAATTGGAAGGTGCTCTTATCTCGTTGATTGCTCAATCATCTTTGAACAAGAAAGCCATCACCCTGGATCTTGCTAAGCAGATGATCGATAAGTTCGTAAAGAACACTGCACGCGAGGTGAGCATAGATTACATCCAAAAGGTGGTGTGCGATTACTTCGACTTACCCATCGAATTATTGAAGAGCAAAACGCGCAAGCGTGAAATTGTGCAGGCACGTCAAATAGCGATGTATTTCGCAAAGAAAATGACCAAGAGTAGCCTTGCCAGCATTGGAGCACATTGCGGCGGTAAAGACCACGCTACTGTGTTGCATGCATGTCGCACGGTGAACAACCTACAGGAAACAGATAAACACTTCCGTAAGTATTTGGATGATTTGGAGAAGAAACTGTCGATTGCATAATGAATAGTGACTAGTGACTAGTGATAAGTGGCGAGTGTTGAATTTCACACTCGCCACTTTTCTTTTATAGATATCCCCATTGCAATGCCCACTAGTCACTAGTCATTAGTCACTAGTCATTTCCTCCTTGTTAATAACCCACGTTTTCACGGCTGCGCGTCCTGCCGACCTGAGTTTATCTTTGGCCTCGTTATAGAAAATTCCAACATGAAATTCATTGTTACCAGCACTGCTCTTTTGAAGCAGTTACAGCAATTGAGCGGTGTGCTCAACAGCAGCAACACATTGCCTATTCTCGATAACTTTTTGTTTGAAATCAAGAATAAGGCACTCACCATTTCGGCTAGCGATCTGGAGACAGCCATGAGCACTCAGATGGCTATCGAAGCCAAGGACGAGGGTATCATTGCCATTCCTGCGAAAATTTTGCTGGAAATACTGAAGAGCTTGCCTGAGCAACCACTAACCTTTACCATCGATAAGAAGACGCTGGGTGTTGAAATCTCAAGCGACTATGGTAAGTACAAACTCACCGGCGCCAATGGAGAAGATTTCCCCAAGACACCTGCGTTGAGTGGGGCTAAGTCGTTGTCAATATCGGGTGATGCGCTTGCTCGCGCCATCAATAAGACTCTCTTTGCTGCAGGCAACGATGATATGCGTCCGATTATGAGTGGTGTATTTTTCGAAATCCATGAAAATGAAGTTCGCTTTGTTGCCACCGACGCACACAAATTGGTGCGCTATACACGCACCGATGTAGGTGGTGGTGGCGCTGCTTCCTTCGTTGTGCCGCGCAAGCCGCTCAACCTTTTGAAGGGAGCGCTTGGAACACATAAGTCGGAAGTTAAGATTGAGTACACTGAAAATAACGCATTGTTCACGCTCGATAATGTGGTGCTAATGTGCCGCCTAATCGAAGGTAAATTCCCAAATTACGAAGCGGTTATTCCGAAAGAAAATCCCTTCAAGCTCACCATTGATCGTCTCGATTTGCAAAGCTCCATTAAGCGTGTTTCCATCTTTGCTAATAAGACAACGCATCAGGTGCGACTGAAAGTAGGCGGAAGCGAATTGAATATCTCTGCTGAAGACTTAGACTTCGCCAACGAAGCTCAAGAGCGCTTGACGTGCTCATATGCAGGCGACGATATGGAAATCGGTTTCAATTCTCGTTTTTTAAATGAGATGCTAACCAACCTCGATAGTGAAAACGTCAACATTGAAATGAGCGCTCCCAACCGCGCCGGTATCATTACCCAGGTGGAAAGCGACAACGCCGGGGAAGATATTTTGATGTTGGTGATGCCGGTGATGCTGAATGGGTAGTTAATAGTGACAAGTGAGTAATGAGTAGTGACTAATGACCAATCATTTGTCATGTTTGCGCAGCATTCTCACCACCACCATCAGCAGTACACCCGTTCCTAGAATTCCCAGCGTTCCCCATATCCACGAGAAGGTACTTTTCATTACTACCAGAAAAACAACGGCAATTAGAATGATGGTGGGTACTTCATTCATCATTCGCATTCCTAATGAACTATAGCTAAGAGGATGCGCGCTAATCCCTTTTAGAACTCTCTGCCCATAGAGCTGATAAACGAGCAGTCCGGCCACGAAGGTTAGTTTGATGTGCATCCATGGCTGAGTTAGAAATGCAGAGTTTAGCACGAGCAGCCATATTCCAAAAATGAGGGTGAGAATGCAAGAAGGCCAGGTAATGGCATACCACAAGCGGCGCTCCATGATAGTGTACTGTTCAATAAGAATACTGCGACGAGGTTCTTCGGTGCGCGCCGCTTCTGCGTGATAAACAAAGAGTCGAAACATGTAAAACAATCCCGCAAACCAGGTAACAACGAATATTATGTGAAGTGATTTTATGATAGTGTAATATTCCATGCTGTCAAAAATAGGGTAGGTCTATTGTTAGGTTTCCTTGACTCGTGGACGAAATTTCAAATCTTTACATGAAGTTGGATTGCTCTTCTATATTTTTGCTGCGCTGGTTGTTAACCCACTGGCCGTCATTCCGAAAAACGATAGGAGTAGGACACATTTATAAAAACCATATCTATGAAAAAAGTTTACATGATGTTGGCTGTATGCGCAATCGCATTGGCTTCATGCAAGAAAGATTACACTTGCTCTTGCACAATTTTGGGTCAGACAACTGATTCTGTAATCGCTGACTCTAATAAGGCAGATGCAGAAGACGCTTGTGATGCTCTGAATACTTCTGCTGCTATCCTAGGTGGCAGCTGCGAACTCAAGTAATATTGAATTCAATTGAAAAAAGAAATCCATCTCATGTTGAGATGGATTTCTTTTTTTTGTGCTATGAAGAAGATTCTATTGTCTTTCTTGTTGATTGTAGCTGCAGCACTCGTCACTGATGCGGGCTACAGCAACGTACGTGAATCATTGTTGCATGCCGGTATTAGCTGGACCGTTAGCGAATGGTCTTATTACGTGTTACTCGTCCTCATTGGATTATGCGCAGGATGGTTGTTTATGCACGTTTTGTCAAACGCTGGAATTTGGAAGAGAAGAATTGGCGGTATCCTGCTCACGTTACTTCCTTTCACTTTTGGCTTTGCCAGGCATCCAATCTATGAGGACATGGTTTGGAATGGCGCACATGATATGTCGGATGTGCAATCAATTCCCGATTATGCAGATGCTGACCTCGTTGTTATTGCCATTGCTGACTGTCCCTTCTGTAAGAAATCGATATCGGAAATGAAAGCCCTTCGAGAACGCAACCCGAATATGCGCATGCGCATGGTTGTGTGCACGGCAGATAGTACATGGGTTGTGCCTTATGCGCAGGAGGCAGCCGGTGCAGTTGAAGTGGTGATGGCTTCGGATATGAATGTGGTCGCTACACATGCCGGTGGGCATTTTCCCGCATATGTGAAGGTAGGGGATGGAAAGCCTGTTTGTCGATGGAGCAACAATGAATGGGGTCCGTTGGCGAAGGATGCGGTAGAAAAATTGGTGAGGGGTGATGTATGAAGGATGATCGGCAAGGCAATTGAAAACTCAAAGGACTTCCTTCATCAATGATTTTGTCTTTTTCGTTTTCTTAACTAAGGGTTTTTTAGATTCGGCCGCAAGTGAAATCGGATGTGTAATAGAGTAGGCGCCCTTATTGGCTGATTTTGTTTTGGTCTTTTGTTGAGGAGTTTGTCTCTGTTTCCGGACTAGTTTTTTAGTCGCAATCGAACTTTCTAATGATGTGAAGTCTATCTGAAATGGAATGTTCAGCAATTCATGAGGTTGAACATTAAGAAATGCTGCAATTTTAATTAGGGTGAGTAGTGTGAAGTTTTTGCCTTTTTCTAAACGAAATGTATTGCTCTTATCAAGGCCGATATTCTCACCTAGGTCCGCCAAGGTGTAGCTTCTCTCTATTCGCAACGTCTTAATGCGCTCGCCAATCTTTAATAGATACTCTTTTTGATTTAAATGGTCTGGCATTGAAACAAAAGTCTCAATGTAATTTTCGCAATGGTTGTATTATAACACAACATTGTGTATGTTTGTAATGCATTTCTATGAGTATTCATGGAATTTAGTTATACAAATGTTCGGAGTCCAGAAACCGGCGCAGTATGCTTATAAACGGGGCGTAACCGAAAAGCCATATGAGTAGGAAAAAAAATCAGAATGTATGAAACGGAATTCAACTATTATTTTTTTCTTGTTTGCGATTGCGGTTCTCTTTAATTCCTGCAAGAAGGAAGAGGGCTGCACAGATAAAAACGCTTCGAACTACTCTGCGGATGCAGAGGAAGATGATGGTACGTGTACATATAAGGGAAGTGTTGTTTTTTGGTATAATCAAGCTTCATCAGAAGGGTTGCAGTTAGACTTGAGCTCTTCATTGTCATTCTATTTGGATGGTATTATCGTAGGTTCTACAGCGACGTCTCAGTATTGGACGGGCGGACCAACTTGTGGCGCAAATGCTTCAATAACTGTTGAAAAGGATTTGGGTTTGGTGAAATCAAAGAGCTATCCGTATCAAGTTAAAGACGATTGGGGTGATATAATTTGGGAGGGCAATGTTACGATTGACGCCAATTCATGCTATCAACTGCAACTTGTATATTGATTGAACTTTAAGGTACTAAAAAGGCGAGGAGACTCGCCTTTTTTATTTTATGTGTATATACTTCGTCTGATTCACACTCCCAATTTTCTGAAGCACACCAATCTTCACAGCCGCGTTCAAATCTCTGCTTGCTGTTGCAGTTGATAGTGTTTTGAAGACTTTTAGATAGTCTTTGCGGGTGAAGCCTTCCCTCGACTCCGCTCGGGCACCGGCGTCGAGCGCTTGGTTTTTCATCGAAAGAAAATACTGCACTCGATCGCTTTCTTTCAATACAGGTACACCGCTCTTCGTGAGTCCACGCAAGGATGCATCGATGACCCCAAGCATGTAGTTGATGAATGGTGTGGATTGCCCAAGTTTATCGCTAGCTGCTAAAGCATGGTAGTAGTCTCGCTGTGTGTCGCGAATGATAGTTTCAAACGGTAACGAAGCAAATACCGGATGATGCTTGCTCAACAGAAGTGTCTGCCACAACCGGCCCATGCGTCCGTTGCCATCCATGAAGGGATGTATGAATTCCATTTCGTAATGAAATACACAACTCTTGATAAGCATACTGTCGGGGGCCTTGCGGGTGTAATCAAATAAATCGCGCATAAGTCCCTGAACATGGGATGCGGATGGTGCAACGTGTGCTACTTTACTTCCGTGCACGATTCCAACCGATGCACGACGCCATTTACCGGCATCCGATACTAAGTCGCGCATGAGAATTCCATGAGCGGTCAGAAATGACTTCAATGAAAACGGATTGAATGATTCAAGTTGCTCGTAGGCATCAATGGCGTTGCGAACTTCCATTATGTCGCGCTGTGGACCGATAACTTTTTTTCCGTTGAGTAACGCGGTAATTTGATCCAATCGGAGGGAATTGCCTTCGATACCCAACGATGCGTGGATGGTGCGAATGCGGTTCTCTTTGCGCAATTGCGGCGCAGGCTTGCTCAGGTAGCGAGCGTTGATTTCGCCGAGCTTCAATGTGATCGATTCTACAAGACGAAGAATTTCCGGAGTGATGGAGTAGGGAGGCGTCATGATAGTATCAAATGATGCTACCAAATGTAAGGGTTTATTGAATTAATAATTTTCTCTTTTCCCACGGCTGAAGCCTAGGGCTGTTAACGAACCCTTGAACTACTCAAGAAATCGTAGGTAGCGAATTCGTCGGATACTATTGTCGAAGCTTATCGTTTTTGCCGGACTATATGCCTTTCATTCGTCATTTGTCACTCGTCACTAGTAATTCTTTTAACATCCCTCTTCCTTCGGTCGTGCCTGCGTCCAGCGCCAGCCATCATCTGACCATTGCCAGTAGGGGAGTCGTTGCTTGAAGGATGATGCTCTTTCTTTTTCCAAAATCTCCTTCATATTGTTGAGGCCTTCTTGAATGTCGCTACCCAGCATGTCTTCCATACTGATGAACAACTGCATTACATTGAAAGGATAGGCCATGTTGCCGTTGAAATTCCAGGTGAGTTGTGTAGTGAGACTATCGGTAGATGCAAAGAGCATTTCGCTGCTGGCATTTGACTCGAAGGGTTCTTTGAAGCGAAGCGCAAATCCAATGCGCTTGCCATCTTCCAACGCGATGATTTCTTCTTCACCGGAACCTACTGAATCCAACTCGCTCTTCCATGCTGCAACAAATCCCACGGTGCCGTCTTCGCCGGTATAGGTGTTCACCTGATTGGGATCCATTTTCCACCACACACTGTAGTCTTCCTGATTGCGAATGTTGCGTGCGTATGCAAACACGTCGGCATTGCTGCGCTGGATGGTTACATTACGCGACACCGCGTATTCTCTGGGAAGGAATAAGCCTGTAATTAGGACCAATCCTACAACAGCTGCCAAGCCAAGACCGGTGTATTTTAAGATTTTCATTTAACTTGAATTTCCGCTAAGGTAGTTCACGCATCCTGTGTCGGCGCGCGGAAATGACATAATCATTGAAACCCTAATTGAAGAATGAGTTATAGAAACAGAATGAGAATGAGAATGAGAATGAGAATGAGTTAGCAATAGAAACCCCTCATCCCTTACCCCTTACCCTTTCTTCATTTTCTATTTCCCCTCCCCATCCACTTCACGGATAAACCGAACGACACCACTCATAAACACCTGCTGGTCGTCCCACATGGAAAGGTGGCTGCCATTCGGGCAGTATAAGAATTGTCCCTGCTGTACTTCCTTGCTTTGTGCTTCCATCGCAGCCGGATCCATCGTGTCGTGCTTGGCGCCTACCATGAGCGTGGGTATGCGTATCTCCTTCAAGCGATTTTTGATATCCCATGTTTCCAGCCTGCCGCTAATCCCAAACTCACTCGGACCTTGCATGAGTGTGTAGATTGCATTGTTGCCGTGCTTAAACGAACGTATGCACGGCTCTGGCCAGGGTTGCAGTCTGCAGATGTGATGATTATAATAATGTTCCTGTAACAACTCCATGAAGCG
>JAURKF010000067.1 GCA_030831885.1 Flavobacteriales bacterium | reverse complement strand
GGCGCCGTGGTGGCTGCCATGTACGCATCGGGTTATACCGTTGCTACTATCGACAGCCTAGTTCGAACCGAAGAATTTTTGGACATGGCCACAGGCAGTAGAAATGACCAACTTGATTTCTATTTCAAGAATTCCGATCCCGATGCTTCGTTCGGTTCCCTTCGGCTTTCAAGCGGAAGTCTTATGAATACTGCCCTGCCGGCTAATCTCATCAACCCGGTATTGCTCGACTGGAAACTCATGGAAGGCTTCAGTCAACCCGACGCAGCATGCGGCGGAAACTTCGACAGCCTTTATATACCCTTTCGTTGCATCGCAGCAGACATTGAAAACAAACAGGAAATTATTTTCCGTCAGGGCCCTCTCAACGTGGCGGCAAGGGCATCTTGCACCTATCCTTTTTACATTCCTGCCAGGAAAGTAGATGGAAGGTTACTCTTCGACGGCGGTATCTTCAACAACTTCCCGGTCGATTTGGCTTATCGAGAGTTCAAGCCGGATGTTATTATAGGGTGTAACGTTTCAGGTAGTAACCCCAAACCCAACGAAGACGATTTGATCTCTCAACTGCAAGCCATGATTTTGTATCGTTCGAACGCACAAACTCCGCTGCAAAACATGGTCGTAGTAAGCCCGCAACTCTCCGAAATATCGACCTTCGATTTCGAAAAAGTAGACAAGGCTATTGAGATTGGCTATCAAAAAACGCTAGCCGATTTACCATCCATTAAACAAGCCATTAAAAAGGAAGTAACGCAGGAGGAAAAGAATCTTGAACGCAGGAAGTTTCAATCCAACTTCCAACCACTTGTAATAGACCGTATATCCATTGAAGGTCTTAAGAAATCGCAACGCCGATATGTCCAGAAGATAATGGTTAAGAAAGATGCGCCTGTCGGACTATCTGTCCTTAAATCACGGTACTTCAAGCTATTTGGCGATGATAAGATCAGCACCATTTTTCCTACGACGAGCTTCAATAAACAAACGAAAACCTATTCTCTCAATTTGGATGTTAAGAAAGAAAAGGACTTATTGCTTGCCTTCGGTGGTAACTTCTCGTCGCGCTCCATAAACACAGGATTCATTGGATTGAAGTACAACCTATTTGGCCTCACCTCTACTACGATTTCTGCCAATAGCTACTTTGGAAGATTCTATGGCTCTATTCACGGTGATATTCGCTGGGACATTTCAGGTCGATTACCCCTTTCTGTTCAAGGTGGTTTTACATTCAACCGATGGGATTATTACAAGAGTCTATCTACCTTTTTTGAAGATGTAAAGCCCTCGTTTATTTTAATGAACGAACGCTTCGGTAATTTGAGCATAAGCATTCCCTCCGGTGCCAAAGGTATTTTGCGCGCTGAAGGTTACTTCACGCATCAGTTCGATGAATACTATCAGATTACGAATTTCATTTCAACCGATACCGCCGATAGAACGGAGTTCAACGCTTGGGTTGGTAGGCTTTCGTATGAGAGAAGTACGTTTAACAGAAAGCAATACGCCAATGCCGGTTCTTTTTTCCAAGCCAGCATCAAAAGCGTTCAAGGAGAGGAATTCACCATACCGGGCTCAACCTCTGAAATACGCGATACTACGGAAACAGGACATGCCTGGCACAGCCTTAAACTCAACTATCAGAACTACTTCTTCAACAGCAAACGTCTAAAAACCGGATTTTATCTTGAAGGTGTTTTTAGTACGCAGGACTTCTTTCACAACTACATATCAACCTCCATCGCAGCGCCGTCATTCAATCCCATTCCGGAGAGCAGAACCTATTTTCTCCCTCAATTTCGAGCGCACCAATATGCTGCGTATGGGTTAATGAATGTGATTACGTTCACCAAGAATTTCGAGTGGAGAATAGAAGGCTATGCCTTCCAGCCCTTCGGTTCGATTATCAATAACTCATTCGGTCAAGCTGAATATGATTTGTCTCCCGTATTACACTTCGTAGGGTCGAGCACATTACTTCTACATACCCCACTCGGCCCACTTAGTTTGGCTGCTAATTATTACGACAAAAAGGATGAGCCGTGGAGTTTCCTTTTCAACTTCGGATACATCCTCTTCAATAAATCGCCTAGAGATTAAATGAAAGAGGCGCCTTTGGGCGCCTCTTTTTATTTATCCTACGATTGTATCGTATGTGACTTTGTATTCTTTGTCATCCGGGAAATATTCCATTCCCAAATCGAGCCATTCCTTAGCGGCATCTTTGCTGGTGCCTGCCAAATTTGTTGCGTGCATGGTCAATGCATATTTCAACAACACGAGCTCTTCTGCAGCAGTTCCGGCTTTCTTTTCTGAAAGTATTGCCTTGGCTTTAGCAAGTGCTGTATCTGATTCCTTCTTTGCCTTCATCAGACCTTGCACAACGCCCATCATCAACTGTGCACCCGCATCGTTTGGATCGATATCCAACAATTGATCGTACAGCTGCTTGGCTTTGCTATACTTCTGGGTATCCATCATGGTTTCCGCCTGAGCAATAGCAGCGCTGCGGATTTGAGCGATGTAGTCTTCATATTCTGAAAGATACTTTTTCTCTTTATCCTTAGCTCCATACTTGGAGATATACTTCATAGCATCCTTAAACGCATTCGGATACTTCTCTCTGAACTCATCACGCTTCGACATTTCATAGAAGCAGCGACTCATGAACATGTAAGGAAGAGGATCCTTTTTGGTTTTCTCATCGAGTGTATAGCCTTCAGCCTTGTAAAGACATTTCTCGTACTTCTCGGTTACAAACAAGGTAAGGAGGTCCTTGTAATCGTTTTCAGTTTGCGCAAATGCCGATTGTCCGGCCATGAACGCCAAAATCAAAAAAGGAAATAACTTTTTCATGTGTTCTTTTGTTTGTTGGGTAGAATACCAAAATGGTGCCTAAAGCGCAAAATGCTACCCGGCCACAAAAATGAGCAAAAAACCTTGAGTTCAACACATTCCGGAAATGATTCATTAAATGCTTGCCACTTATGGTTTGAAAGCATGGGCTGGAGTGCGGCAGAGTATCAGCTCAGCAGCTGGCAAGCTCAGGAAAAAAAGCAGCACGGACTCATCAATGCTCCTACAGGCAGCGGAAAAACCTATG
>JAURKF010000066.1 GCA_030831885.1 Flavobacteriales bacterium | reverse complement strand
TTAGGCGGAAACAGCTACGAGCGCGGCATGGCTGCTGCAGAATTATATGCCCAATTTCCCGGTCAGTCATTCATTACAACAGGAGGTAATTATCCATACCAAATTCTCTGCTTGGATACCAGCATGCTTGAATGTGAACTAACTCGAAGCATGATGATACATAAAGGAGTACCGGCATCACAAATTGACACCTTGGGATCAGCTCACAGCACGATGGATGAATCGAATGAAATCTTGCGTTGGTGCCAATTACATCAAGTGAATAGAATTACAGTAATCTCCAGTTCTTTTCACATGAGGCGAGTTCGAATGGTATTTGAGGATAAATTTTCCGAAGCTGGAATCGAGGTCAACTTTCATGGCGCCGCGCCCATTGAATATAACGCACTGAATTGGTGGAATAATGAAGAAGGTCTCATTATGACCAACAACGAACTAGTGAAGCTTCTTTATTACTTTATCAAGTATTAACTCTTCGGGTAACCGATTAATTAATTTTTCATGATTGCATTGTAGGCTAGAACAATGATTAAATTTGTAGGTAACTAAACTCCATTTGCCATTACCTATGCACATGAGCGAAGAAAGCGGCGACAATCGGAATGCCGTTGATTTAGCCCAACGATTTGAGAAGATGATTTCGCTCAATGATTCCTATTATTTCGACATGGATCAATTCGAAGAGATTATCGATTACTACTGTGAAAATGGTCAGTTTGCTCAATCGCTTCGCGTTATAGAATATGGTTATGGACTTTTCCCCGACAACATGACGTTGATGTTGCGCGAAGCACAAATTCTGTCGGGCATGGGACAGCTTACACGCGCTCTGAAATTGCTCAAGCAACTAGAACAAATGGATGCAAGTGAAGAAGTTCTTCTTACGCTAGCTTCCATTTATAGTCAGCAACGAGAGCACTCCAAAGCTATTAAGCTTTTGCAAAAAGCACTTGCGCTTGGCTCGAGTGAGTTCGCTGATGACATTTACCTCGAAATTGCGTTGGAGTATGAAAACATGCAGCGATTCGATAAAGCACAGGAAATACTGCAAGAGGCCATTCAGCGCAGTCCGCAAAATGAAGTTCTACTTTACGAATTGGCATATGTTTTTGACATTAACGAAAAGAGTGCCGAGGCGATTGAATTTTATCAACGTTTTTTAGAGTCGTTTCCATTTTCATTTCCCGCTTGGTACAATGTGGCAAACGCCTACCAGAAAATTGGTCAATATACCGAGGCATTGGAATGCTACGACTATTCACTCGCCATCCAGGAAGACTTCACACCCGCATATTACAACAAGGCACATACTCTTTTTAAATTAGAACGGTATCAGGATGCTGTTCAGGTATTCGAGGAAACATATGCATATGAACCTCCTCAAGCTCCTGTGTATTGTCACATCGGAGAATGTTTCGAAAAACTAAATCAGTTCGACAAGGCACTGTTCTATTATCGTAAAAGCATACAGGTTGACGAGTATTATTCGGATGCTTACTTAGGCATAAGCATTACAATGGATCTTCTGAACAAAACTGCAGAAGCCCTTCCCTTCATAGAGCGCGCAATTGAAATCGAGCCCGAAAATCCGGACTACCACCTCTTTCAGATGGAGTTTCTCAAAAAGCTCAACCGGCTTGATGAGGCAGAGGCAATAGCAGAAGTGGTCATGGTTAAGTTTCCGGAAAATGAAGATTTGTGGCTCGACTATTCGGATATTTTTTTCCAGCGCGGAGAAGTGGACCAAGCATTATCCATTCTTCAAACAGGTTGGCAACACTGTCCGCAAAGCAATGAAATTGGGTTCCGCCAAGTGGCTTACCTTCATCAGGCAGGCAAACAAAAAGATGCAGAAGAATTAATGTTTCGCATGGCTCTGCGCCATCCGCAGGGCTTGAACGACTTGGAAGAATACTATCCTGAAATCAAACAGAATTTGCTGTACATCGAACTTCGAAAGCAATTACTTAGTTAGCCAATATCATCTTAGTTCAATTAGCGGACGGAGTCTCATTCAAATCGTTGCATATTTGCGCCATTCTTTAGACTAACGAATGAATTTTAAACTCAATAATATTCCTGAAAGGACTAAAAAAGGTCGTAACCATGGCCTTACCATGGTCATGGACAAAGGCCTCAGCCTTCGTCAGGCAGAAGATTTGATTGACAGTGCAGGAGATCAAGTAGACATTGTCAAATTAGGTTTCGGAACATCTGCTTTTGCGCCAAACGTCAAGGAGAAAGTAAAGCTTTACAAAAAAGCAAACATGCGTGTTTATGTTGGTGGCACTTTGTTCGAGGCATTCTATGTGCGTGGGCAAATGGATGACTATAAAAAGTACATCGACGGCCTAGGATTGGACACCGTAGAAATTTCTGATGGCAGCATGTTCATCCCTCACGATAAAAAGTGTGAGATTATCGAAAGTTTTGCGAAGAACTACAAAGTTCTATCGGAGGTCGGATCCAAGGAAGAGGGAATACTGATATCACCGGCGCGATGGATAAAAATGATGCAACATGAATTGGCAGCCGGCTCATGGAAGGTTATTGCTGAAGCCAGAGAGAGTGGTACTGTTGGCATATACCGCCCTAATGGTCAAGCACACGTGCTACTCATTAATAAGATTATCAAAAACGTAAAACCGGAAGATATCCTTTGGGAGGCACCAAAAAAGCCACAACAGGTGTACTTCATTAAACAATTCGGCAGCAACGTGAATTTGGGCAACATTGCCGAAAACGAAGTAATCCCACTCGAGTGTTTGCGCCTTGGATTGCGTGGAGATACGTTTTTTGATTTCTTACCGGAGAGTACCACCAAGAAATTCAAGACATGACCGACACTATGCAATTTATTAACCCCTTGCAATTGGAGGAATGGCGAAAGAGTGGTAAAGAACATCAGCTAATCGATGTTCGCGAAGACTACGAAGTGCAAACTTGCTCCATCTCAGGCATGCATATTCCAATGGCGGAAATTACTCAACGCCTAAACGATATCAGACAAGACGTTCCTGTAATTATTCACTGCAAATCAGGGCGACGTTCGGAAGCGGTCGTTGAATACTTGGCGCGCCATGGATATTCGAATGTATTCTCACTGAATGGAGGTATAATCAATTGGATCGACACCATTGACCCATCATTGGAACGATACTAAATCACTTCAGCTTCTCATTATTTATATGGCGCGTTTTATCGCGCAAGGTCTTCTTCTCAATCGACTGTCGCAGGGCATCATGTAAGTTGACCCCCGTTTGATTGGCAAGACATATCAGAACAAAAAGTACATCAGCCATCTCTTCTGCTAATACCTTCTCACTATCGGAAGGCTTCTCGCTTAACTCACCGTAGCGTCGCGCAATTATTCTGGCAACCTCTCCTACCTCTTCGGTAAGCAAGGCCATATTGGTCAGCTCATTGAAATATCGAACACCCACGGTTCGAATCCATTGATCAACCACCTCTTGAGCCTGACTAAGAGTCCATTCAGTCGA
>JAURKF010000065.1 GCA_030831885.1 Flavobacteriales bacterium | reverse complement strand
TCAGGGCATGGTGGATTCGCTTTCAAAGCTGAGAAGTAGTATTGGAAAATGCGCTGCCTATTACACGTGGATGTTTAAACTGGGAGTGGATCCAATGAGTTCGCTACAGGTTACTCGGGGTTCTTCAGAGCATAATAGACTTTTTTATATTCTAAAGGATAGCTGTGTGAAGTTGGCTCCTGATTGGCCTCGTGTAAAAATGTTGAAATTAGTTTTTTCTTCACCTGACGAAATAAATGAGGCCTATGGTGAAGAGATTCTCAAAATGATTTCTGAGAATCCCACGAATGCGGATTTCCGTTTTATGCTTTTCAATTATTACACGAAGCATCGGCCAATCAATGTTCCAAATTGGATAGAGTCTTTGGTAACGTGGAGTAAAATGTATCCCAGTGGCTATGGGTTAAGCTTGCTTTGCGCACAACTGTATGCATTGGAACATCCTGGTTTCAATGGAGATATTGTACATTGGTTGAATGCACAGGCTTTGCGAAACCATTATCACTACAAACCGAATGGTGAACTTATTTATCAACCTACTGACATTTTTAAATTGCTGGTCAATAAGCCGGAGATAGAGGATTTTGTAGATTCAAACTGGGGTTCCGCAATAGATTGCTTCTTACTATACAATACCGGGAAGGGGCGATTACCCCAGCAAGCTGATTTGCTGGTGAAAGCGACTGCAAGATGGGTTGAATCTAATTGGCGCAGTAACAATCAAACTATTTACTCATTAAAGCGTGCGACTTCATTGGAGATGAATAAACAGGAAGAGTCTCCCAGTTCTCAACTATTCAGTCGTCTGGAAAGGCAATGCGCGAAAGATGCAGAGGTTTTTTTTAGCGACACTTCGGCGAATTTAATTGCCAATAATATTATAGGTTGCATTGGTGTCGTGGATTTGGATAGGTTCAAGAATGAACAGATTCGCTTGCTGGAGAAATACAATTATCCCGGGTTTAACGATGAGTTCGTTGTTTTTCGCGCAAGCAATTTGATCTCGAATTACGAGGGAGATGTTTCCGTTTCATTTGCTGATAGCTTGTTGCAATTGTGCCACCGTAAACCGGATATGAAAAATTTTCAGCTCTATGTTAATTTGTTGGATTCGTGCAAGTGGCGAACTCTACAATCGGAGTTATTTACTGACTCCATCTTCCAACATAATAAATCTGTTTTTCTAAAGGAGCAAAAGGGAAAATTACTTTACTGCCTTATCGAATCCAGGTATCATTGTCAACACAGCGATACAATTCAACTGAAGGGAATGCTGCAGAGATGTCTGAACGAAGGCGATACCGCATTATTCATCAGCGTGCTGATGAAACTCGAGCCACGCTGGCAGCATATGGTTGCGGAGGACATGCTGTCCGATGAATCGATTGCCATTGGATTTGTGGATCTTGTCGATCTTGGGATGCTGGATAGAGCGGAACGTATGTACAAGGGTTTTTCTCGGGAAGCTTCTGGCTATTTAGGTTCAGATGAAGAACGACATAATGAAGTCCGCAAACAGTTCGCGGCTATGAAACTGTTTAATCTGAAGCGAGATTTTGCGCAATCAGCCATAATCATGGAAGAATTGATTTACTCCGTTACCGGTATTGATGAGTTTTCTGTCGATCCCATGCCTTTCCGAGAGCTCCTTGGCCCCTACGACGCCTTCGTCCAAAGCAAAGAATACAAAGCCATGATGGCGCGGGTGTACTCAGCTGCGGGCAATTAATAGTAACTAGTGGCGAGTGGCGAATGACGAGTGGCTACTCGGCATTATTCACTATTCACTATTCACTAGTCACTATTCACTAACTACGCTCTCGCATGCTTCAACGAATAGAACGTCACAAACGCATAGCCTAAAGCAAGCATGATGTGAAAGGGCAATAACCCGAAGTCGCGGCTGCGCGGTGCAGCACCGCCGTAGCATCCGTAGCTTTTTTCAATCGTTCCTTGTGCTGTGGTAATGGTGGTACCCGATAGGCTTTGGTCGTCTTTTGCTAAGATGTTGTGAATGTCGCCTTTGTTGAGAAGCACGGTGTAGGGTGCGTTGGCCGCCGATCCGCTGAAGAGTTCGGTTGTGGGTGTTACAGTAACTACTGTGCTGTCGTGTGTTGCAAGCAAGGAAACTTCGGTGATAGATTCGCTCTTGCTCGGTGAAGGAGGAACCGTGTAGGCTGATTCAAATGCTCCTTCAGGTACGATGGGCTGGGCCTCATCGGTTGCCTCGGGTTCCTGCAGAAGGTCGAGACTCACAGGCACGGCACTTTGCCAATGCATGGTTCCTACGAAATAGATGTTTTGGTTCTCTTTGCCTATTGAGTCAACAGGCAATGCCACAAGCGCTGATTTGCCGGCTTCCCAACTGATGGTTTTCTTCCATCCGGTGAGCTTCGATTCGATGGTTCCGCTTCCGGCTGTTGCGGATGTTACACGCAACGTGTGGCCGGGCTTGCCTGGTTTATCATCGCCGCTGAAATAGGTGAACCAAAATTCGTCGCCGGTTTTCGCATTGGTAGCTGTTGCCAATTGTGTGAGTGGCTGTTCGCGTCGGCCCGTCATGGTGAAAGCGTAGTAAATACCAAAGCTGAAATACAAGAACAGTGTGAACTCAAGCAAGGTAAGCGGCGATACTTTAATAGCTCGGTACTTCTTGTCTTTCCACGTGCCCGATTGCTTGCCGCTGATGGCAAACTTGGGTGTGCGTACAAACGAAGATTTCTTTCCTGTGAATCCTTCAATTACCGCTACGGCATTGTGTAGTGAAAGTCCCATGCTTACCGAAAGGAAGGTGGGATATTCCCACAAAAAGTTGAGCATCTTCTTGAAGAAATTTTTCTCGGGTCGGGATATCCAATAGAAGAATCCGAGGAAGAAGAAACTCACCATGAAGACGGTGGCGATTTTGAAGAGGATCTCTAAATCACCGTATGTATTCTTAATAATGAGCATCGGCACGCTCAGCAACGATGTGCCCAGAATACACAAAAACACAACGGAGTTCATCAGGTGAAATGCGCCATGTATTTTCTGACCGACGGTGAGTTGCTTCGCGTGTAACACTTTCGGTAAATTTTTGACAGTGCATTCTGCAGCTCCTTTCGTCCAGCGGAACTGCTGCGCTTTGAGCGCATTCATTTCTGCCGGTAGCTCCGAAGGAGCGCCAATCATAGGAAGGTATACAAAGTCCCAACCGCGCAACTGTGCGCGGTAGCTGAGGTCGAGGTCTTCGGTGATGGTATCACTTTCCCAACCACCCGCATCGTAAATCGTGGCTTTTCTCCAAACACCGGCAGTACCGTTGAAGTTGATGAAGTGTGCGCCATTATTTCGTCCTACCTGCTCCACTGTGAAGTGCGCGTCGAGACCGAAAGCTTGGAGGCGTGTAAGTAGCGAATACTCTTCATTGAGGTGCTCCCACTTCGTTTGTACCACTCCAATGCGGTCGCTGTGAAAAAAGTGAGGTATCGTTTGCAGCAAAAAGTCTTTGCGCGGAATGAAGTCTGCATCGAAGATCGCAACGAACTCACCACGACAAATATCCAGACCATAGGCAAGCGCTCCTGCTTTATAGCCCTCACGTTTGGGGCGCTTTACATGCTTGATGTCGATGCCTTTTTGCTGCATCTCGGCAATTTTTTTTGCAGCCACTTCAAAGCTCTCGTCGGTGCTGTCGTCGAGTACTTGAATTTCAAGTTTTCCTGCCGGATATTCGAACTGACAGATTGCTTCGATGAGGCGCTCCACAACGTATAGCTCGTTGAAAACAGGCAATTGCACGGTTACCACCGGCCACTGATCGTCGGTGAGCTTGGGCTTTTTTTTTTGAGTCTCTCGAAACTTGGTGTATTTGATGGCCAGGTTCAGTTGCACCAAGCTGTAGATGAAGAGGAACATCAGAAAACAGCCGTACAAGAAGATGGCTACGATGGAAAGTTGGTAAAGCAAGTGGCGTGGTTTTGATTGGGTTTCAGGGCGGTAAAAGTAACGGATAAGAAGCGGCTTTGCAACCATTCACGGGAGCCGCTCACCATAAGCTGTGTTCGGGACGCGTTGCAGCTCCTCTATGGCCCGATTGCAACACTGCGGTTAGGCAAAGTAGCTGTCTGGGACGCGCTCCAGCGCGTCCATAACCGGTCCCAACCACAATAGCGCCATTGCAGCATAGCTGTAGTAGTTTCATATGGGACGCGTCCCTGCTATTTTTGTGGTGTGAATAAACTGTCGGTTCTCCTGTTGCGCAGCTACATTGGTCCGTTCATCGTCACTTTCCTGGTGGCTATGTTCATCTTTGAGATGCAGTTTATTTGGGTGTACCTCGATGAATTGCTTGGCAAGGGTTTGGGAGGTTGGGTTGTTTTCAAGCTATTGGTATTCGCATCGGCCCGTTTGGTTAATATGGCTTTGCCACTGGCGATTCTGATGAGTTCCATCATGGCTATGGGGGCGCTGGCAGAGAACAATGAAATGACAGCGATGAAGAGCGCAGGTGTCTCCTTATTGCGCATCATGCGTCCGCTCATTTTTTTTAGTGTAGGTCTTTCCATTTTGGCTTTTGTTTTCGCCAACAACATTTGGCCGGTCGCAAATTTGAAATTCCGAACTATGCTGTTTAGTATTCTAAAACAGAAGCCGGCACTCAATCTTACCGATGGTGTTTTTTACAATGGCATTGAAGGCGTGAGCATCCGAGCAGGTAGGAACAACACCGAAACCGGAGAATTAACGGATGTTCTCATCTATGATCATAGAGGTGGCGAAAAGGCAAACCGCACCGTCATTCGAGCAAAGAATGGTAGAATGGAGCAGACTCCCGATAAGCGCTATCTCATACTTACGTTGTTTGAAGGCTATAGTTATGATGAACAAAGGGAGAAAAAGCTCCGCAATCCGAGGTACGGACTAATTGAGGGTAGTTTCGCTAAGATGGAGTTGCGCATGGATTTGAGTTCGCTGGCGTTCAATGCGGACAATGAAGAGGTAATGAAAAATCCGGCCGAGATGATGAGTGTGGCACAGCTTGATCAGGCAATTGACAGTCTGAAGGTAGTCATTGATACAGTGGCGAATCAGTATGTGCAAAATACGCTTCGCCTGACACGCAAGCGATTGGCTGTGGATTCGACAATGAGCGCTGCACCAGTTTCTCTGTACGATTCGTCGGATGGAGCATCTAAACGAAAGGCAGTCATGTGGGCCAGAGAAAATACACGCAAGTCGAAGGATCTGTTGCAGCGACAATTCGATGAGTTAAGGTCGCGTGAGAAAAATGTGAGTCGTCATAAGATAGAATGGCACCGCAAGTTCTTTTTGGCTGTAGTTTGTTTCGTCTTGTTTTTTATCGGGGCACCGCTTGGAGCTATTATTCGCAAAGGAGGTTTAGGTATTCCGACGTTGATTGCCCTGGGATTGTTCGTAATCTATCAGTTGCTCACGATGGCCGGCGAACGAATGGCCAAAAATCAATTCATTGAGCCGTGGTTGGGTATGTGGATCAGCACGGTGGTATTATTGCCTTTGAGTATTTGGATAACCCGCAAGGCAATGATGGAATCGGCACTTTGGTCGGAATCACCCGTCAAACGTTGGTTCCGTAAACTTGCGAACCGATACAGAATGAAAACGAAGGAGCTAACGGCATGAAGATTTTGCAGTTGTGTTTAAAGCCCCCGCTTCCCACCCGCGATGGTGGTTGTATTGCAATGAACAATATTACGCAGGGGCTTCTTCAGGCCGGACACAAGGTGAAGGTGTTAACAATCTTCACCCATAAGCATGATCTTGCTACAGAGTTAATGCCGGATGAGTACATCAGTCAAACGGATATTGAAGGAGTGTTTATCGATACACGGGTAAACGCAGTCGAGGCATTCTCAAGTATTTTAACAGCCGACTCGTACAATATTTCACGCTTTTTTAGTACTGATTTCGATATGCGCCTTACGAAGCTTCTTCGCAAAGAGGTCTTTGATGTCATTCATCTGGAAAGCTTGTTTATGACTCCCTACGTGCCTACCATCAAGCGCTTGAGCGAGTCTCCAATCGTGCTGCGATCCCATAACTTGGAGTATGTTATCTGGGAGAAAATCGCATTGGGAACCAAAAGTTTTATCAAACGCGCATATTTAAATTATCTCACGCGCAAACTAAAACAATATGAGCTGAGCGTGCTCAACGAGGTTAGCGGTATTGCGGCTATCAGCGAAGAGGATAAGCGTCGCATGCTCGCGCTGGGGGTCAGAAAACGCATTCGAACTATTCCATTCGGAGTTGATTTACGGAATTATCCGTTGAATTACTCCGATGAAGGAGAGTTGGCTCTTTTCCATTTAGGAGCCATGGACTGGGGGCCCAACCTCGAGGGGATTCTATGGTTTTTGAGCTCGATATGGCCTGCTATTCATGAACGCCATCCGCAGTTGAAGTTCTATTTGGCAGGACGCAATATGTCGGATGAAATAACTGCAATGAATTTGCCCAACGTGGTAGTAGTGGGTGAAGTCGCCGACGCAATTGCTTTTATTCAGTC
>JAURKF010000001.1 GCA_030831885.1 Flavobacteriales bacterium | reverse complement strand
TTGCAAGTCTTTTAAAGTCGAAAGTAGATGCAGTATTATCCGAAAATGCGAATGCGAAAATTGTAATCATGGGTGACTTCAATGATCATCCAAATGATAAAAGTATTCATGATGTGCTAGATGCAGGAGAAAGCATTTCATCATCCTTGTTCAATCATATGTATGCGATTCATTCTTCTGGAAGTGGCTCCTATTTTTACAAAGGAGAGTGGGGTGCGCTTGATCAAATGATTACTTCTGCTGGTTTTGCTCAAACTACAGGTTGGCATATCGATGCACAATCAGCTGGCGTATTGCGCGATGAGAAACTTCTATTTCGGGATAAGGAAGGTGTTGCTCGTCCGAGTAGGTCCTATGCCGGAGATTCATATAAGGGAGGATATTCAGATCATTTACCGGTGTTCTTGAAATTGAAGAAGTGATCAAACTTCATAATCGAATTACGCCCAACGTAAAACAAAAAACCCCGCATTGCGGGGTTTTCATTTTCGTTGCGAAGAATATTACTTCTTAGCAGCAGCCTTCTTAGGAGCAGCAGCTTTCTTAGGAGCAGCCTTCTTAGCAGCAGCCTTCTTAGGAGCAGCTTTCTTAGCAGCAGCCTTCTTAGGAGCAGCTTTCTTAGCAGCAGCCTTCTTCTTAGGAGCAGCTTTCTTAGCAGCAGCTTTCTTCTTAGGAGCAGCCTTCTTGGCAGCAGCCTTCTTCACGGCCTTAGGGGCAGCGTGTGATTTTGACTTTGTTTTCATATTTGTAACGGTTGATTTGTGATTTACAATTTCATAAGTGACCTTGGCCGTAACGCAGTATTCATTCACTCTACCATTCAACACTCGTGCGGTTTGGTCTTGAACATATACCGAGCTGACATTTGCAAAACGAGTCATCGCCTCTTCCACCACTTTAGCCGTTGCATCTTCCCAACTTTTGGGTGAAGCATTCGATATTTCAATCACGCGATAAACTCCCATTTCAAAAACTCACTTCGGTCTAAGTTCAGGTCTTCAAAAAAACAATCCGTGAAATTTTATTTTTCCATTATCACGAATTTCAAAAGTTGGTCCTGGAATTTTTATGAAGCTTAAAACTTTCATCGTTCGCTGCATCCATTTTTTCTTCCATCGAACACGTTCCAAATCTGCATCAAATGAAAAGTAGAATTCACGCTCGCGGTGAAAATTATTAACATCATCAACAAGTGTATTTGCACTTGTCATTTTTGTTGCGCCATATCCGATTGCAATGTTTAACCACCTCGGGAAAACCGCGCCAGGAGCCAGAAAGCGATGTATGTTGAATGATGCCCAATATGTTTGTGCGTTGTAGTCTTTCAAAATGCGTTGTTGAAAATTACGACCAAGTACTTCATCATTCATCTTCGCAAATGATGAAGGTGAGTAAGAAAATTTCAACTTGATACGTTGTTCATTCCAACAAAAATGTTGCGCACCGTGAATGAAAATTCCTGTTGTATTTGCAATCATATCACCCCATGAAAAGCCCCATTCACTGCTTCGACCATCGAGAATTTCGATCGATGTCATGTAGAGCATCGTTGCGGAAATACTTTTCCAATATTGTTTTTTTTCGGGTTGCGCCCAGCAGTATGCTTCATCAAGTAATCTCGTTAATGTATAACTTGTAAATGTGTGACCTACTTTATCTACTTGAAGCCACTCGCTGTTATCATTGAAAGAATGCAAAGCTGTTCTCGGATAGTTTTTGTACCAGAGTTCATTCAGCATGCCATAACTTATTCCTGCTGTTGCTGCCAATGAAGCGGTGAGAATGTTGGACCTGCGCCTGTAATGCAAACTATCATCCTGAGCTGAAGATGTACAGCTACAAAGAATAAAAAATGAGAACACCAATCTTCGGAAGGGAATAATCATACGATGGAGTGGAGTCGAAAATTTAGCTACTCTTTTTGTTTTGCAGATTCGGAATGACGAGTAGCTGGAAATAGAAATGCGCTCTGCTAATGGTGAATAATCCACGAGCTGATTTTCTCCTGCAGCATTTCAGGCTTCATGGGTTTTTCAATGATATCATTCATGCCTGCTTGTATGCATCGGGCTTTATCTTTTTGCTGGTCATTACTTATACCTATTATCACAGGCATTGAATCTTCATCTACGAGCTGCTTTAACTGTTTGGTTGTTTCAATTCCGTCAAGTTCATTTTCGTTTACGTCCATGAAGATTAAATCGTAATCACTGCGCTTGGATTTCTCCAGCACCTCCTTCGATGACGCCACCGATATGATTGAATGGCCAAGCATCTGAAGCGTCTTTGTATTTACCGCGCGCGATAGTTCGTTGTCTTGCGCCAGCAAAATTTTAAGAGGAGCCTTCGTCGATAGCACATCTGAATTTCCGCTTTGCATATTTAATTTGGCTCGTTGAACTGGGCTAATTTTCATAACGTCTATGATGGTGTCGAGCAGCTTAGATTGTTTAACCGGCTTCGTGAGATAAGCGTTATAGAGATTTTCTTTATCCGACATGAGGTTTTCGCCAAGCGAAGACAACACGATAATGGGAAGTTCTTGGAAATTGAATTTCGAACGAATATTCTGAGCTACGGAATGACCATCCATTTCCGGCATTTGCATGTCCAGAATGACAAAGTCGAATTTATTTAGACTCGACATTACGTCTGTAACCAATTGGGGACTATTGAATGGTGTTGCCTGTATACCCCACCCGGATAATTGCTTGACAAGAATTTTAAGATTGGTGGTATTATCATCCACCACCAATGCTCTTAGGCCATGAAGCGCATTCAATTTTTCGATGTGCATCGCTCCCGATGTTTCAGCTACGATGCTAAATGTGAAAGTGGATCCTTTGCCTGGCCGGCTTTGAACTTTAATGCGCGTTCCAAGCTCATGGGCAATACCCTGACTAATTGAAAGTCCTAAACCTGAACCACCATATTTCTTATTAAAGGAGGAGTCAACCTGATAGAAGGATTCGAAAATTTTCTCGAGTTTGTCTTCATCGATACCTATTCCTGTATCACTCACACTGAATTCAATCTGCACGAAATCCTTCTCGTGGTTAATCAATTCCGTTTTGACTAAGACTTCTCCTTTATCTGTAAACTTGATTGCATTATTCACGAGATTCATCAGTATCTGTCTCAGGCGATGCTCATCGAAAATCAATTCCATGGGCACGTTCGGATTTAAATCGCTCATTAGCTCGATTTTCTTTGAGTGCGCCATCGGTTTCAATAAGTCGATCACTTGTTCGATGCAGTCGGATAGATTGAAGCGCTCTTTCATCACATCTAACTTGCCTGACTGCATTTTGGCTACGTCAAGAACGTTGTTGAGCAAATCGAGCAAATGAAATGCACTGTTGTGAATGTTGCGGGCATATGCTCTCTGTTCCTCATCGAGCTTGCTTTGAAGAAGCAGTTCGCTCATTCCAATGACACCATTGAGGGGTGTTCGCACTTCATGGCTCATGTTCGAGAGAAACTCTGTCTTGGCATTCAATGACTCATGAATCTTGTCCTCATAAGATGAGAGCTCGTCTTCAGTTTCTTCCAGAACTTTTCGTATGGGGCGCAACACTGCAAACAATCCGAAAAGCAACATTGAAACAATTCCGGCCGATATGCCGATGATGGCCATGACCGAGAAATTGGCTTGCTGTTCACTTTCTGCTAGAAATAGACCTGTAACATTGTTAATGCTTACAATGTACGTGTCGATCATACCCATGGCAGAATCGAGATCTTTCTTTTCGAAGGAAGCAGGATTCTTTATAAACTCGGTCAGAAAATCGCGCCCTTTCACAAACTCGAGGGAAGAAGATTGCAGGAGCGATTGAGCAGCATTAGAATTGCTGCTGGTAGTTCCATAGTATTCGCTGCCGGTTATAAGCGCCTTCTGCGCGCTCTCCCACTTATTAAGCGTAACACGAAATTGATCAAGCTCATCATCAGTGGCGGTCTGGCTTAAGGCTCGTTCGTGAAGAATATACATCTTACGACCGAGCTCCTCTGCCAATGCCTTCTGTCGAGAGGATAAGCTTATTTTAGATACGTAATTGTTTTGACTGTATTGACTATAGTAAAGCACAAAGCAAGAACCCAGCGTAATGCCGGCCATCAAAAAAATGAGTACGCGGAGACGCCTCAAAACTCTGTCCTGCTTATTCATGCACTACAAAGATAATCAAAACGTTAATTTTGTTGATAACTAATCAGCGGATACCTTTCTTCTCCAACCACTGAATGTATTTGCGTCTGTTGATCTCATGGTCGGACAGCGTTCGTGAGAATGTATGTCGACCACTCCCACCCGGTTCAGCACACATGAATAGGTAGTCATGGTTTTCAGCGTTGAGAACGGCATCTATGTACATGGTTTCCGGAAAATTTATAGGGCTCGGTGGTAAGCCATTGTTGAGATAAGTGTTGTAGGGCGACTCTGCCTGCAAATCATTTAGGTAAACTCGCTGCGCCGATTTTTTGCGGCCAAAGAGTGTTGTAGGATCGGACTGCAGGGGCATCTGAATACGAAGCCGATTGAGATAAAGTCCTGCAATTTTTGGTGCTTCTTCCTCAGATGCGGTCTCTGCCTTAATAATCGATGCGAGCACAACAACTTCGAATGGACTCAGAGCCATGGAAGAAGCCTTGTTTTTACGTTCCGAATTCCACAATGCATCGCTTTCCGATTTCATTCTGGTGAGGAATGTTTTTCCATTCATGTTCCAATAGAACTCATATGTATTAGGTCGTATGGTTGCTGCGAGTTCTTCTTTTTTAATACCAATTGCTTGCAATAGAGCGCCATCTTCAAAGGCATTCATAAAATAGGCGCTGTCGTTCAGTAGGTATTTACCGAGCTTACCTGCCAGCTCTTCGAGACTTTCGGTATCATCAATGCGCAGTTGAATCGTTGATTTACCGCCGCTCCTCAATTCCCGAATAATATCCGAGTTGCTCATTCCCGTGGTGAATCTATAGCGTCCGGGTTTTATCGTTTCGATTCTTTTGGCCCTGCAGGCAAGTTGCCATGTGAGTTGGTTCTGAATTTTTAAGTTTTCGATTTGTAGCATTTGAGAAGTGCTGATCGATTCTTTTATCGACAGCCACAATTCCTCTGAATTAACCTGAATATTATTGGTCCGAAAAATTAGCACATAGCCAACAATTGCGACTACACTGCCAATCAAAAGAAAAATGGTGCCTACTCGAAGTAATTTTCTGATCATGGTATGATTTCTCGAAAGTAATGAAATACAGTTCTCCCTTTGAACAAGCTCTGTCCGCCTCTTTTGAATTTCAGTTTCTCAAATAGTCGGATGCTTGCATGATTGTCGGTATATATCATTGCTCGAACTATTCGGCATCGGCGTTCTTTAAGAATGTCGAGGGCTTGCTCCAACCCTCGCGCAGCGTGCCCTTTGCATCGGTTTATTGGATCGGTAATAAATATCCCAATTCCACAGCTCTTATTTAACCAATCATAATCGAATAAGTCAACAGCGCCCACCGGTTCATCATTAGCTACAATAATCCATCGCTCTATCTCCGTATTAGTCTCATCCAGGCATCGATTCATAAACGATGAAATTTCATCCTCCGAAAAAGGCCCAATTTGCTCTGATACACGCCAAAGTTCGGGGATGTTTTCCCAGGTCGAGATGAGTTCGAAATCGTCGCCAACAAGGGGTCGTAGTTGAGTCATTTGAAATAAACTAGGAATAGTTCCCTGATTAATCGTGCGAAAGTTATGACTGCGTGCCGCCAATTTACGCATACCTTGAAACCTTCAAAAGCATGCTTACCCAGGTGTCATAATTTGCAAACCTATGGCTTGTCGATAGCAGCTTATTTACATCTTATTTTTGTAATATGAATAAATCAACTATGCGTCCGTTTTTTCGTGTGATAGTTTTTGGTTTTGCCCTTTGCTGTATGGCCTCATGCGGCATAAACTCCGAGTTCATGTTTAGGAGGCCCAAGGATTTTGTGTACGATAATCTGGTGATTGACTCTATGAGCATTAATTATCGTATTCAACCAAATGATATGGTTTCATTTGAAATTTACACGAATGAAGCTGCCTTGATGCTGGAGGTTACCACGAGTCCTTTGAATAATATCACGGGTGTGCAGAAAACCAATATGGAATATTTGGTGGATAGTGAGGGAAATGTTGAGTTTCCCCTAATTGGTCCTCAATCGATAGCCGGGCTGACTGTAAACGAGGCACAAAAAAAAATTGAAGGGTTATACGAATATCAATTCAACAACCCGTATGTTCAATTGAAGGTGCTCAATCGTCGAGTAATTATCTTTCCAAGCCCACGAGGTAATGGTGAAGTACTAGAACTGAAAAGTCAAAACATCAGTCTATTGGAAGGGCTTGCAAAGGCTGGCGGACTTGGCGATGGAGGAAGGGCAGATGATATTCTACTCGTTAGAAATGCTATTGGCGAAAGAAAAGTTTATCATATTGATTTGTCCACAATTGAGGGACTTGAATATGCAAAGTTGTCCTTGGAGTCCGGTGATATTGTTTATGTGCAGCCTACAAAATCCTGGGGACCTCAGCTGCAGCAGGAGTTTCGTCCTTACTTAACCTTTCTCTCTGCATTCGCAACAGCATTGAGCTTCTTTGTACTTTTTTCTAGATAATATTATGGCGATACATCCGACGAAATTCAAAGGTTTGCTGGTGATAGAAGCGCAAAGATTCACGGATGAGCGCGGCAGTTTTCAGGAAGTTTTCAGTGAAGCGAAATTCAGGGTTTTAACAGGGCTCAACATTTCTTTTGTGCAGGATAATGAGAGCGTTTCGGTTAAAGATGTCATTCGGGGTATGCATTTCCAAGTTCCGCCGAAAGGACAGGCGAAACTTGTGCGAGTATCCCGCGGACGTGTTCTTGATGTAGTTGTGGACCTGCGCAGGAATGAACCCACCTTTGGCCAGCACTACAAACAGGTGCTCTCGGCAGAAAATGGATTGCAACTATTTATTCCTGAAGGATTCGCACACGGGTTTCATGTAATGGAGGATAACACAATTTTTTCATACAAGTGTTCTAACTATTACGATCCCTCATGCGAGCAATCTTTGCGTTGGAATGATCCGGACTTCAATATTCAGTGGGATTGCCGAAATCCGATTGTTTCTGAGCGCGACACCAAGGCTTCCTCTTTCGCTGATTTCACAAGTCCATTCTTTTGAAATATGGAAAAACGTTTTTATCTAATATCAGCTGTTATTGGCCTATTGTCTTCGGCACTTGTGCTTGCATTGTTTGCATTCGTAAATAAGGGCAGGCCCACTAAGGCCGAGAACGACGCTTACCGCAGCGTCATCAACGGTGAATATCGGATTTTTGCCATGCCATTGCCCGAGCAGATGGATTTTGCCGGCGAGCAGGTTCCGCTAGAAAGACCGGATGTGAGGGAGAGCCTTGATCGAGAACTCCTTGTAAACACCTATTGGCATAGCAATACGTTACTAACCATCAAGCGCGCCTATAGATGGTTTCCTGTTATTGAACCAATTTTGAAGGCCCAAGAAATTCCGGATGATTTCAAGTATCTGGCCGTAATCGAGAGTTCACTTTCAAATGCCACATCTCCTGCGGGTGCCAAAGGGTTTTGGCAATTTATGGACGAAACGGGAAGAAGTTATGGCCTGGAAGTATCAGCTCAAGTCGATGAGCGATACGATGTTGAAAAGAGTACGTATGCAGCCTGCCATTACCTCAAAGATGCGTTCGATAAATATGGTTCTTGGTCTATGGCAGCGGCCTCCTACAACATGGGTATGGCTGGGCTTCAGCGAGCAACGGATTCACAATATCAAAGTACATACTGGGATTTGTTGCTCAACGAGGAAACTGCTCGCTACGTTTATAGAATTCTTGCTATGAAGGAGATATTTACGCATGCCGATCAATATGGCTTTGTATTCCGTCCTGCTGAATTGTACGATCCATTAAGGGTAAAAGCGGTTCGCGTAGATAAAACAATTCCCGATTTGGCTTCCTTTGCCAAAGAAAATGGGCTGACCTACAAACTCTTGAAATGGTACAATCCATGGCTGCGCGAGAGCAGCCTGAAAGTAGCAGCCGGAAAATCGTATGAGATTAAAATTCCAGTGTAAAGGAAACTCCGCTTAACCTGCGAGTCACTTGATTGCCCATCTGCTCTTCTAATATCATTTTTTTCGCTACGTCGGAAGAAAGTACTTCGTCAATCGATCGCACAGCACCAACAGGAATGCCGATAGCAGTTAGTTGATCCACCCATTCCGCTCTTTGTTTCGTGGAAAAAATCTCTTCTAAATGATTTGCAAGTTGTTTGCGATGAATGACGCGCTGCGGATTCGATTTAAATCGCTCGTCATCGATGAGTTCATTCAATTGTAGCACTTCACATAGTAACTTAAACTGAGTATCGCTTCCAACAGCAAGCACAAGTTGCTTGCCATCACCGCAGCGGAAGGTTTCACCATAGGGTGCTATGTTGGGGTGCAGCGAGCCTGCTGCATGGGCAATTTGTCCTTCCATTAAGTAATTACTCGCTTGATTGACCAATGCCGAAAGTGCTGATTCCTCTAGAGTTGTTCGCACAGTTGACCCTTGGCCGGTTGATGCACGATGAAGCAAGGCACATAAAATTCCTTCCTTGAGCTGATGTGCAGCAATCACGTCAATGAGCGCAACGGGCATTTTCAGCGGTCCGCTGGTTTCATTTCCATTCATGAACATAAAGCCACATTCTGCTTGCAGCACGACGTCGTAGGCTATTCGATGCGCATCTGATTGGAATCCTTTTAACGAAGCATAAATTGCTTGGGGTTGCAATGAGTGTATGTCACGTGAGGTCAGCCGGAATTTTTCGTCGTCGCCTTCTTTGAAATTCACAATCACAACATCACTCGAGCGAATGAGCTCCTCGATTGTATGGCGATTTTCCGGTTGAGTGAGGTCTATCCATTGATAATTCTTGCCATAATTGACTGATGAGAAGTAGGCGCTCACCTCCGAATCGGCTGATTCGGATGGTAATTTCCAAGAGCGTGTTACATCGCCTTTTGTGCGAGGGTTTTCCACCTTAATAACGGTTGCTCCTAATTCGGCGAAAAAGCTGGCAACCGATGGTCCTGCCAGCACACTCGATAGGTCGAGCACACGCAACCCTTGAAAAACAGATTCCATAATTCAAATCTAGGACTTAATCTGATTGAAGCGCTTCCTTATACACTCGCAATACTCGTTCACGCGCAAAGGAATGCTCGACGATGGGTTTGGGATAGGTGGGTGTGCCGAATTCGGCAACCCATCTTCGGATGTAGCGTGCTTCTTTATCGAATTTATCAGTTTGTAATGCCGGGTTGAAGACACGGAAATATGGAGCTGCATCGCAGCCGCTGCTTGCTGCCCATTGCCAGCCACCGACGTTGCTCGCAAGCTCGAAGTCGAGCAACTTCGAGGCAAAGTAGCGTTCGCCCCAACGCCAGTCGATGAGTAAATGTTTGGTCAGAAAGCTCGCTACAATCATGCGCACACGGTTGTGCATGAAGCCTGTTTCGTTAAGTTCACGCATACCGGCATCGACGATGGGGTAACCAGTGCGGCCTTCACACCAGGCATTGAATTCTTCGATGTTGTTGCGCCATGGAATACGATCATAGGCTGGCTTGAAAGCTTTGTTAATGGTATGAGGAAAGTGATAAATAATCATTTGATAGAAATCTCTCCAAATGAGTTCATTGAGCCATTTCTCATTTCTGAGTTGACCGATTTTCGCAAGCGATCGGATGCTTACCGTTCCGAATCGCAAGTGCAAACTAAGTCGTGTGGTGCCCTGAATTGCCGGTATGTCGCGGGTTTTGTCATAGTTGCGAATAATCTCTTCAGAAATTGATTGGGTAGGAAAGAGGTTGAACGCTGATTCTTGCATCCCCATACTTTGCAACGGAATAATTTCTTTCGGGACACATTCTAAAAGCTGAGAGGGTATCGGGACGCTGTCAAATGATTCAAATGAGGATGGGGTAAGTTTCAATTTCCATTTGCGGCTGTAGGGAGTGAACACGGTGTAGGGCAGTCCGTCGTCTTTTACCACTTCGTTCTTTTCGAAAATAACATGGTCCTTATATCCTTGAAAGTAAATAGATTGTGATTGGAGTAATTCAAAAACGGCGCGATCACGTTCCTGAGCGTATGGCTCATAATCCCGATTGCAATAAACTTCTGAAGGGTTAAATTCATCGATGATACCTTGCCACGCGTTGATTGGTTCTCCGTAATAGGTATGCAGGCTGCTTCCCAATTCAATCAGCTGCTTATTGAGGTGCTGCAGTGTGAGATGGATAAAGGTCAGCCTCTTGTCTGCTTTATCCTCCAGTTTATCCAGAATAAGCTTATCGAAGATAAAAACGCAAACTACTTTTTTGCCGCTCTGCAGTGCACGGCTCAAGGCATGGTTGTCTTCAAGTCTAAGGTCACGGCGAAACCAATGGATGGAAATCGTATTCTTCATAAAGGGAGTCTATGAATACGGAAACAAACGTGCATACTATTCGTTCGTGGGGGAAGACGCGCTTCCCTCATTCGATTCTTCAAGAAGTTGTTTGCGGTAGAGTGCTGCATACGCTCCATTCAGATCCAACAATTCCGAGTGAGTGCCTCTTTCGCTAATACGACCGTGTTCGAAGTAAAGAATAAGATCGGCATCTTTTACGGTGGAGATGCGGTGAGCAATTACGATGCTCGTTTTGCCTTTCATCACCTTACGAAGTTGCCTTATGATGCGATCCTCTGTATGAGTATCAACTGCACTTAAGCAGTCGTCGAAAATTAGAATATCCGGATCTTTAATAATGGCGCGTGCAATCGATACCCGTTGTTTTTGTCCGCCACTGAGGTTGATGCCGCGTTCGCCTAGCAATGTTTCGTATCCGTTTGGAAATTCTGCTATCGTTTCGTGAACATCCGCAGCCTGAGCCGCAGCGGTTATTTGCTGTAATTCTGCTTCTTGCCCAAAGGTGATGTTGTTGCGAATTGTATCTGAGAAAAGAAACACTTCCTGCGGCACATAGCCAATGTTTTGCCTCAAGGAAGAAAGGGAGATTTTGTGGACGGATTGGCCATCAATTGAAATTGTTCCGGATGTGGGATCCATCATGCGCGGCAGTAATTGTGCAAGAGTGCTCTTACCGCTTCCTGTTCTGCCAAT
>JAURKF010000064.1 GCA_030831885.1 Flavobacteriales bacterium | reverse complement strand
TCAATCTTGGCCCGTTGTGAATCACAATACACAAGAGATAGAAACTTTGCGACATGACGGAAAAGACAAGCTAGAGCTGGTAGGTGCCGATGGGCAGCTCTTGTGGTCGATAGAAGTTCAAGGTCCTATCTTGGGAAAAGTCGTTCAAATCGATGCCCTCAAAAACAACAAACTTCAAATGGCATTTGCTACAGAATCCGGTATTCACATTATCGACCGAAAAGGAAATCCATTACCCGGGTTCCCATTTTATCCAAAACCACCGATAACATCACCACTGCTTGTGGCCGATTTCGACAACACGAAAAGATACCGATTCATTTTTAGCGCCGGAGATGGGCTGCTCTTCAACTTGGGTGTAGATGGCAAGGAAACGGTAGGTTGGAAATATAGCGCGGGACAAGAAGATAAAATTGTTAAGGTAGTCTCCGCTAAAATTGCAGGGGATGACATAATTATAACCGCATCACAAAACGGCAACATCCAACTCCTCAAACGCTCGGGTGAGCCCAAAGCAGTTTGCACTACCGTGCTCCAAGGTTTTGATGGGAAAACTCTCGAGATCATTCCGGGAAGTGATTTCAACTCCACCCGAGTAACCTATAGTTCGAATTCTGGAGTTAAGGACATTCAACTTTCTATTCGATGAGAGCTGATGTGCTGAAGCACTTGAGGCGTGATAAGTTGTTGCTGCCGGCGCTCCATGATTTCGAAGTTACAAGCCTTAAGCGAGTAGAAAATATCGCCCTGTATTTATGCCTATCAATTATCGGTCAACAATTGAGCACGAGGGTTGCACAAATTATATGCGACCGCTTTCTCGAATTGTTGGGTAGCCAAGAGCCTTCGTGTGAGCTTATTTCAAGAATAGACAAAAATGAACTGCGTGCCATTGGCCTGAGCCAAATGAAGGCCAACTATATTCACAACGTATGCGCTTATTTTATCGAGAATAAGCTCGACGACCAAACGGTGCATGCATTATCGGATGATGAACTTACCGGAAAACTATTAGAAATCAAGGGCGTTGGCAAATGGACCATTCAAATGCTGCTCATGTTTGCGATGGCGCGTGAAGACGTGTTTGCCCCTGATGATCTTGGATTGCGACAAGCCATGACTGAATTGTATGGCATCAGCGCGCTCAGTAATAAAGAATCAAGACAACGAATGTTGGAGATTAGCCAGAATTGGAAACCCTTTAGATCGTATGCATGCCTTGCCCTCTGGTCGTGGAAGGACAAAAAGAAACGAACTTAATCACGTCGTCCAATTTCACGCAGATGCACCACGTGCGATCGAACCGCCGACAACACCGTGCGATGCTCGTTGTACGTAACACCGAATTTGGCGCAAGTTTCCTTTACAATTTTGTTGATGGCTGGGTAATGAACGTGAGAAATGCGAGGAAACAAGTGATGCTCGACCTGGTAGTTGAGACCTCCTGTAAACCAAGATACAATTTTGTTTGTAGTAGCAAAATTGCTCGTCGTATTTATTTGATGCACCGCCCACTCTACATCGACTTTGCCTTCTACCGGAGTAGGAAACTTTGCCTCTTCTACCACGTGTGCTAATTGAAAAACGACAGCTATTACAATTCCGCAAACGCTAGTGAGTACGAGGTAACCTATAATTGTTTCCAGTATACCAACTCTAAACATAGGCAACACAAAAAACATAGAGAAATAGAATAGCTTGGTTGCCCAGAAGCTTACGTGATCTCCAAAGCTATACTTCTTGATTTTCGTATTACCAACCTTACCCGTGAAATATTTCAGAAAGTCGAAATAAAACACCCAAAAAGCATAATTGAGTGCATAAAAAACAAATGCATACACGTGCTGGAAGCGGTGAATCCATAAGCGTTTCTGTCCGCTGCTGATGCGCATCACAGGTTGAATATCGATATCATCATCCAACCCATCAATATTGGTAAAGCTATGGTGAATCATGTTGTGTTTTGTCTTCCATAGATGAACATCTCCCCCCATCAAATTCAGCGAATACCCCATGATGTTATTAAGCCACTCATGGCGCGAGAAACTGCCGTGAGCACTATCGTGCATCACATTAAATCCCACACCAGCCAGCGTTATACCCAACAAAGAGCACAACACCAAACTAAGAGCTGTGGCAGGTGTGAAGAACACCAGCCATATATACAAGCCGAATAAAAGCGACAAGAAAATACCCGTTTTCAGATAAATTTTCCAATTGCCCCATCGAGAAAGGTTATTGTGCTCGAAATAAGCGTCGACTCGCTTTTTAAGTTCATCAAAGAACGGATGTTCTTTGGTGTTGAATGTTACAAACGACATGGTGATTTCTTACTTGTGCATTCATGTTAGAATGAATGCGGGTGCAATGTACGTCTTTTAAAAAGAGACATACGTTAAACAGGAATAAAAGACAACAGCACGCTGTTAATTCCTGCTCATTTTCAGGAATGTAGAAAAATTTGCATGCAATTCATTGGCGCGTTTATATTTGCACCGCTTTTGGCACTGATAATAATGAAGTGAAGAGGGGTCTCAAGCCCCTCTTTTCTTTGGTATCAACTTCCAAATCCTAAACAAATGATTACCCGCGAAACGGTAGAAAACCTCATACACGACAAGATTCTGGGAACAGATATGTTTATCGTGGACGTTACTGTACGTCCGGGCAATGTTATCGATGTAACACTCGATAGTGACAGCGGTATTACCATAGAAGCTTGCACAGAAGTACATCGTCATTTGTTGCACGAGATGGATCGTGAAGTGGAGGATTACTCACTTGAAGTTTCTTCACCCGATCTAACTAAGCCGTTGAAAGTTACTCGCCAGTATTTGAAAAACATTGGGCGCGACTTGGCCGTGAAGAAGATTGATAAGACAAAGCTGGAAGGTGAACTTATCGCAGCGACCGAGACTGGCATTACGCTGAAAACAGCACAAAAGGAAGAAGTGCCCGGAAAAAAGGGAAAGAAACTCGTGGAAAGAGAGGTAAATCTCGACTATGCCGAAATAGGTGAAGCCAAGATTATGATTCGTTTCAAATAAATACAACTAGTAATATCATCTAAAAATCAATACCGATGAAAGGTTTAAATCTGATGGATGCGTTCGGCGACTTCAAGGAATTGAAGAACATCGACCGCGAAACCATGAACCAAATACTCGATGATGTATTCCGCAGCATGATCCTCAAACGCTGGGGCGCCGACGACGGCTTCGACATCATCATCAACCCCGACCGTGGCGACTTGGAGATCTGGCGTACGCGTGAAATCGTCCCCGATGGCGAACTCGACGATGAAGTGGCTCAAATCGAAGTCAGCATGGCGCAGAAAATCGTCTCTGATCTTGAGGTGGGTGAAGAATTAATCGAAGAAATCAAAATCGAAGACTTCGGACGCCGCAACATCTTGGCAATGCGCCAAAATCTGCAGTCGCGCATCATGGATCTCGAGAAGGATCATCTCTATCAAAAATACCGCGAACGTGTTGGCGATATCATTTCAGGCGAAGTATATCAGGTATGGAAAAAGGAAATGCTTGTACTCGATGATGAAGACAACGAGTTGATTCTGCCAAAGGATCAGCAAATCCCATCCGACTTTTACAAGAAAGGTGATACTATTCGCGCTGTGGTTTACAAAGTAGATATGCGCAACAATTCGCCTCAAATCATTTTAAGCCGCACAGCTCCCGAATTCCTCGAAAAACTTTTCGAGCAGGAAGTACCGGAAGTGTTCGACGGACTCATCACTATCAAAAAAATTGTGCGTGAACCGGGCGAGCGCGCGAAGGTAGCTGTCGAAAGCTACGACGATCGCGTAGATCCTGTAGGTGCTTGCGTAGGTATGAAAGGTGCTCGCATCCATACCATCGTACGCGAGTTACGCAATGAAAACATTGACGTTATCCAATTCACAAGCAACGAACAGCTTCTTATCACTCGTGCGTTGGCCCCGGCAAAAATTTCGAGCATCAACCTCGATCACGACAATATGAAGGCAGATGTGTTCCTTAAGCCCGACCAAGTTTCTCTGGCAATTGGTAAAGGCGGTAACAACATCAAACTTGCAGGCCGTCTCACCGGCTTCGAAATTGACGTTTACCGCGAAACCGATACCGACATCGATGATGTGGACTTGGAAGAATTCTCAGACGAAATCGATGCATGGATCATCGACGAGCTCAAGAACATCGGCTGCGATACTGCGCGCTCAGTACTCGCTATCCCGAAAGAAGACCTCGTGAAGCGCACGGATCTCGAAGAAGAAACCGTGGAAGAAGTGGTTCGCATCCTGAAGGCAGAATTCGAATAATTCTCGCTCATCACAAAATAAAAGGGGCTGCATCGTTTGATGCAGCCCCTTTGTTTTTTATCAACGACTCACAATAAATCGCTGCGACTCATCAAACCCATCCCCATAAAGATGGTAGATATACGTCCCGTTCTCCAGCTCATTCAGCATGAAACGCTCGCGGTGATAACCCATGCCCATCGATTTACGATCGAAAACCGTTGCAACTCG
>JAURKF010000063.1 GCA_030831885.1 Flavobacteriales bacterium | reverse complement strand
CTACCGCAGGAACTTCGTCGTCGCAGTTGATAGTAACGTCAGCCGGGAACTCGATGAACTGAGGATTAGTAGTGTCCTGAACGTGAGTTGTGCGGGTAGCAGTTGATTGGTTATCGCAGTAGTCGGTAGCAACCCAAGTGCGAATGATGTCATAAGTCTCTGGGCAGTCATCATCTTGACCAACATACTCCTCAGAGTAAGTAACGGTTACTTCCTGTCCGCAGTTGTCAGAACCAGTAACACCGGCGTTGTCATTCAATACGACGTCCGAACATTCTACAGTAATATCTTCAGGAAGACCTACAAACTCAGGAGCTGTAGTGTCCAATATAGAGATGAATTGTTCAGCCTGAGAAGTGTTGCCACACTCATCGGTTGCTTGGTATACGCGGTGCAATACACCCAAGCAGCCGCCTGATTGAAGAACTTCTTCAATTACAACAACGGTTGCAGAACCACAGTTGTCAGATGCAGTAATCACCGCCGGGATTTCATTGCACTCAATGTGAGTGTAGTACTCATATTGATCGAATACCGGAGCAGTGCTGTCTTGCACGTGAATAGTCTGAGTGAAAGTTGCTGAAGCGTTTTCGCATTGGTCAACGCCATACCATGAGCGGATGATGGTGTAATTGCTAGGACAGTCGCCTTCCATATACTCTTCATTGAAGTATAAAGAAGGATTCTGGTCGCAGTTGTCTGAAATACCAACTTCGGCTGCAACAGGAACATTATCGCATTCAGCAGTAATGTCAGCGGCAGGCAAATTGTTCAATTCAGGAGCAGTTGTGTCAACAATGGTAATGGTTTGAGTGCACTCAGAGCGGTTACCGCATACATCGGTAGCAGCCCATGTGCGGGTAATAGTAGAAAGGCAAAGTCCGTTTTCAGAAGTTTCACCCATGTATTCAATCGATACATCGCCAGAGCAGTTGTCAGTAGCTTCGATGCCGGTGGCTAAAGCGGGAACTTCTTCAGAGCACTGAATAGTAATAGATTCAGGACAATTGCTGAATGTTGGTGCAGTGTTATCAGAAACGTTCACCATTTGCGATACGATGGTTGCATGTCCGCAAGCATCTTCTGAGCGATAGAAGTTTGTGAAAGACGTTGTGTGAACACAATCTTGTTCTTGGCCTGGCTGACATGAAAGATCTACGTTCACGTCACCGTGTCCGCTGATAGCCTGATTGTTTGCAAAGCCTTCGTATGTGAACCAACCCGACATACCATTTTCACAGTTCTTATTATTAGCACCCACGCCCACTTGGAAACCGAAGTAGTAGTTTGCAGGCATGTGGTAGAGATACAATTCAACACCGGCTAATGCACCGGCTCCGGTAAGGGTAGAGAAGCCGCCAATCAATTCATAGAAATTCCAGTTCAGGAAGTTATTGTTTGCACAGCTGAGCATTAGATCATTCTTGTAGTTGCGACCTTGAGCCGACCATGAAGCCCAGTTGGCTTTATTGTCTAACCAAAGATCAACGATGAATTGCTCGTCGGCATTTACTGTATTAGCAATAGTACCATACAAGTGAGCGCTTCCGTCAGCAAATTGGTCGAAGTGACCACCATTTGCGTCAAATACATAGTTAGCGCCTGAGGCTGAGGCCAATGTTGGCAACCACAGCGCCCAGTCAGCACCAGGGCCGATAGCAGTTGAAGCCACACAGATAGATTGTGGTTCACCCGTTTGGCTTGACCACGCCTCCACTGTAGAATTTCCGCTGCATGCATCAATAGCAATGGCTGCCTGGAAATTGGCAGCTTCTTCAGCGCACTGAACATTTAGTTCGATGTCAACACCACTGATGGCCGGGCCTTCAGTGTCATTAACTGTGATAAGCTGTGTACATACCTGAACAAGGCTGTCCAAGGTAATGATCCACGTGCGAGAAATGAGACGGTTGCAGTCCGAAGAGGAAAGCATAACGTCTTCAAAATGCATGATGAGCGGAACATTGCAGAACTCACCACTAATTTCAGGAACTCCTGTGTAGTCGAAGTTACCTTCCTGGCCACATTCTACGGCCACATCAGGCAAGCACGTTACATTGAGAGCAATCGTGCATGGTTCCTCAACATCGGGTGTGTCGCACACTCCGAGATAATCACCATGCGCAAGGTGCGCAGGAACAGCCGACTCATCGACGTATATGGTTATGGAATTTCCATTGCCAAGTCCGTGGCAAATCGCAACTAAACCGGGCGCAGGCGGTGCATTGTGAATTTGAGCACCAATAGTTGATGACCCCCATACAAAAAACAGCAGACAGAAAGATAATGCTTTAGCAGCATTCAGGAAGCGGGCGCCGAAGGAATCAGCACCACCAACAAGTGAAGTACACAAGGTAGTAGATAAACTCATCTTGTTTAGAATTTAGTTTGACAATCAGTTATGCGAAATAGTCTTTATAGGGGAAAAGACGAATTTCAATTTAATTATGACAAATATACGCAGAAGTTAGATAAAGTTTCGTTTTTATCGGATAAAAATTAATGAACATTGGTTGATTGTGTGGTTTGTGTGCTGGTTTTCAGGGTTCTAATCAATTCTGCGGGATGGTTATTTTTGTCTCATGGAGCAAGCAATTTCAGTGGCGATAGCGCCTATTCGAAGGGAACCATCCGACCGTAGCGAGATGGTGAGTCAGGGACTTTTTGGTGAAACACTCGAAATCCTCGAGCAACAGGAAAAATGGGCGATGATACGGATGGCGGCTGATGGCTATGAAGGGTGGATGGATTGCAAGCAGTTTGGCCCTGCAAACTCCAGTCAGGATTGTCTTCAGCTAACTATTCCACTTAGCCATTGCATTTTACCGGATCAATCCGGACTGTGGCTTTCGGCCGGTTCAATTCTATCCCGCAATATTGCTATTACTGCGGAGCAACCCGTATGGAATGGAAACGAGGCCTCCATTCACAACTGCTCCCTACAATTTTTAAATGCGCCTTATCTGTGGGGTGGCCGCACAGTGATGGGCATCGACTGCTCGGGATTTACTCAATTGGTAATGCGCCTTAATGGTATTGCAATCCCGCGCGATGCATATCAGCAGGCAGAGCTTGGAAGTGAAGTATCATTTGTGGAAGAATCCCAAATCGGTGACCTCGCTTTTTTTGATAACTACGAGGGGCGTATTATTCATGTAGGAATTGTTTTGCGTTCTTCATCTGAGCAGGTAGAAATTATTCATGCTTCCGGAAAGGTGCGAATTGATGCACTGGATCATCAGGGTATTTTTAATCGCGAACAATCGGCCTATTCGCACAAGCTAAGAATAATAAAGCGAGTGATATAGGACTGTCTTACATTTGTTGCCCTTTTTTAATAGTATGTCAAATCTGGAACAATTAGAGCAAACCGTTGAGTGGTTGCAATCAAAAGGTATTACATCTCCTGAAGTGGGCATTATCTTGGGCACAGGTCTGGGTGAATTGGCCAATTCCATTGAATGTGAAAAGCAATTTAGCTACAATGTAATTCCTAACTTCCCAATTGCTACGGTTGAGTTCCATTTCGGAAAACTCATATATGGCAATCTGAATGGTAAAAAGGTTATGGCATTCCAAGGTCGTTTCCATTATTACGAAGGGCATAGCATGGACGATGTGGTGATGCCTGTGCGTATTATGAAAATGTTGGGTGTCAAATACGTATTGCTTTCCAATGCAGCCGGTGCTATCAACTTGTCGTTTAAGAAAGGCGATTTGATGCTGATTAATGACCACATCAATATGCAGCCTGATAATCCGTTGCGCGGGGCAAACATCGATGAGCTTGGACCACGTTTTCCGGATATGTCACAGCCGTATTCTCCAATGCTCAACGATAAGTTGCACGCTATTGCAAAATCAAAT
>JAURKF010000009.1 GCA_030831885.1 Flavobacteriales bacterium | reverse complement strand
TATCATTTTTCGTATCACCATTTGGAGTTACAACATTCGGAATAATAAGCAGCTCTGAATCGTAATAGGTCACAAGGTTGATACTGTATTCTTCCGGACAACCATTCAAATAAGCAGTCAATGTGATGGAATGGCTTTGTTCACCCTGATAAATAGCGGGGACAATTTCAGCAATATTCGTCGTAATGATTGTATCACCGTTACCAAGGTCCCAGACAAAAAAATCACCTTCAGAAAGATTTGTGAGTTCTACCTCCATTGGCGGAACACCCAAGGTATCTGAAGCGGTGAAAAACGCCATCGGATTATATACAATCACCTCCGCGGTGGCTTCACCGACACATCCATTTTCATCCGTGCCGCTCACCGAGTATGTCGTAGTTTCAATCGGAGAAATGACCGTTGATAATTCATCAGGACTTTCAACGTTTGGTCCGGACCAAACAACGTTTGTGAGACCATTTGCTGAAAGCAAATCAGATTCTCCATAACACAATTCCAAGGGCGCATTGGTAGTCACAATGGGCGATTCATAGACCTCGACGGTTAGCTCCGCTGAAGCATAGCAGCCATTTTCTGATTCTCCCAAAACTGTATAGGTTGTAGTTACATCAGGTTGAGCTACTGTCATTGTTTGCAGCGGAGATTGCAACGATGCAGCAGGAGACCATTGACAACTGACCACACCCGCTACCGAAATAACAGCTTCGCCCTCCGGACAGATTGTTGTATCAGCCGAAACAACAGGAACAGGGAGGGGAAAAACTTCGATAGAATCAATCACCGATAAAGTGCAAACACCGGAGTAGTCGTATTGAATGATTGACTCACCAACACCTGCTGCCTCGGGACTAAAAAACCATTGCGCATTCTGCTGCTCGATACCAGAACCCGAAAAAACACCTCCACTAGGATTGGCAAGAACGAGTGTTGATGGTTGATCTATACAAATACCATTTTGCAGCGTTATTTGAATAGTAGGAAAATCCTGTACCTGCATTGAAACACTATCAGCTGAACCGCAGGAATTCAGCAACGTATATGTGAAGAAATACTCACCCGGATTCAGCAAAGTGGGATCTACAATACCCAACAATGAATCAACTATTCCCAAGCCCGACCACGTTCCCTCAGTAGCCACAACGCTCAACGCAACTGTGTCGGAGTTCACGCATACAGGGTTCAACTCTTGAATTTGTATGAATGCATCTTCAACAACAACCCACGTAGTATCATTATCATCACATGCTTGATGGTATGCAGCAATAACCTGATGCACTCCCACCCCGGCAACAGAAGGATTAAAAAAACCTTGCTCCGACGAGGTAATGCCATCACCAGCCCAAAATATGCCCGACAGGTTTGCTTCAAAATTCAACGTCGCTCCACTTTCACATAAGTGAATACTGTCAACCTGAACTATTTGCAAAGGAATGTACTCCTCGACTTCGGTCTGAAAAGTAGCCTGACTGGGGCAATATTCACCCACCGTGTAGCTGATGACAGAGCTACCACCATTAACTAAGCTCGGATCGAATACGCCTGCAATGGAATCCACGATACCTGCGCCACTCCATACCCCGCCGGGAGGAAGTGCTTCAAAGGTTTCCATTTCATCCGTGTTACAGAAAGGTGAAGGATTAGGCAGCGAAATACTCGGCGCAGAATAAACATAGACATGTACCTCAGTTGGTTCAATACAACTCGAAGTTGGATCGAAAGTGACCGTCCACATTCCTTCGCCGACAGAAGCAGGATCAAAATAGGCGCTATCGGCATCAGCGCTTACCGGCCCGCCCCAACTACCTTGTGGGAAACTGGATTGCAGCAACAACGGCTCATCCGTCAGACACAAAATACTATCCGTAACCGCAATCACGGATGAGTCAGGCGGGATGTAATCATAAAATTCAACATCATAGGGAGTCACTCCGCAGACCTCACCAATTTGAATGTTGGTAATGGAAAGTGTGAAATAGGTATCCTGAGTTGGCCCTGGACTAAGCAGAACATAGAGGTCATTGGCATTACCTCCAAAATCAATAGGCGGATCGGCAGTCCATTGAACACCGATATTTTGACCAATAAAGGTGGAATTCGGATAAGGACGCTCCATCAAAATGGAAGTATGCGCTCCATTTACACATCCTGAATCCTGAATAACGATATCCTCATTATCGACAGGCTCGAAATATTGAATATAGGGTGTCGAAAACGCTGAATCATCCGATATAACAATAGACAGATCTGTTACATAACCGGCAGCTCCTTCGTAACAATCATAGATATTCAACTGCCATCCCGGAGAGGTAATATCACAACCAACCAAAGGCGTCCAATCTATCAATTGAGGTGTCGCACCATACGAGCCATAATTTCCGGTAACCGTCGCATAGGGAAGATCACACAGGAAATAATTCACATCAGAACTATTACTAAAACAAAGATTCGCTGCATTCTCATTAAAACAAACCGTATCAACTTCAGCAGGAGTTTGAGCATCTGTAAGAAGTATAGGAACCGAACCACACTCGGGAGGCGACACCAGTTCAATGCGTAAATCCGCCATTATCGGATGTTCTATATCCACGCATACCTGTATCTCAGTATTCTCATTAAAAAAATAGGAATCATTGAAATTCAAAGGCGGGGGGTTGTAATAACCATTAATGTTCCCAGTGAAGAACAAACCGGCCAGTTGCACTGTGCTGCATCCGGGCTGAAGCGTGTTCGCATTTACAAGGGCCGGAGAATTCACGCGTGAAACCCAGCAAAGATCATCATATGTAACCTCGCCTTCCGAATTAGTGACCACAGCACGATAGCCGCCAACAGAAGCTAAATAACTCCCTTGGGCAACTTGTTGTTGAAATTGTATAGGTAACCAGGTATTGGTAGTAGATATAAAACGATACCACTGCACATTTTGTAATTCACCCGTATCCCAATGAACACGCAAGCCGGCTGTTGCTCCTTGGCAAATAAAAAACAAGCTATCATCATCAGCTCCGTTCGTGTAGGAGGTAGTATCCCGCCCGGGACAGTTCAGGCATGTAAGCTGTGCTGAAACATTTCCAAACGAAAAAATGGAAAGAACTGCAAGCAGATATATCGGGATTAGCTGTTGCACAATTATTCCGATGCGGTTAATAAAAGGAATGTTTCCGAGAAATCGATAGAATACAGAAAATGGAGTGTGGTCACTAAATTATTATTAGTCAAACGATTCATAGATTAAGCACAACACAAATTTGCTAAAAATAACTCATTAAACACTCCACTTAGACATCGAAACCACAAATAAAAAGAATCAAAAAAAAGCGCCCCCCGAATGGAGGGCGCTTTTATAAATATCAGCAATTCAATTACTTCTGAATTTGCAAACGCTCAATCTGGAATGTAGTTCCTGAACTCAAGCGCACCATGTAGATACCAGTAGACAATTGACTAGCATCGAAATCTGCGGTATAAACAACTCCAGCTTCGGCAGAACGGTTGAACAAGCTTCCAACCACACGGCCTGTCATATCCAACACCTCGAGTGTCAAGTTACCGGTCACAGTGCTCATGAATGTGATTGCAGAGTGATTATTAGCCGGGTTAGGCTGAATTCCAACAATTGCAATTTCTTCATCACGTGGAGCTTCGTTGCCTTCATTGAGCATATCCATACCGGCAACAGAAGTTTCCTCAAAGTTAAAGTTCAGAACCTGTGTGCAAGAAGACTCGTTGCCTGAGCAGTCAACTGCTGTCCATGAGCGAGTAATCGTATAAGATGGACAGTTGTCGATACGGAACGCAAAGTCACCGATACCGCCGGCCAAACCGCTGCTTACAGGTTGACCCTGGTACAAGAACAATCCGCTGTAGTTAAACCAACCACCTGCACCGTAATCTGCGTTGTAGTTGTTGGCACCTTCACCCACCTGGAAACCGAAGTACTGGTTGGAAGGAGCATGAGTCAGATTCAATGATGAACCTGCAAATGAACCCCATCCGGTCAATTGAGCGTTACCAGCCTGCATGATATAGTACATCCAATCAGCGTAGTTAGCACTAACACCACCACAATCAGCTTTGAAACCGCTTGGAGGCATTACGTTGAACCAAGTATTCCAATCTTGACCACTGCCATAAGTTACGTTGAAGTCAAAACCACCATCAGGATAAACTACGTTGAAAACACGACCGCTAAGGGTGATTGTAGCATCATCGTTATAAGTAATAGTGGCAGGAACAGTTGTGTCAATCTGGTACCAGCGATAAGCACTTGGCAAGCTGAACAAAGCAATTGCCCAATCGTTAGGGTAGTTGCAAGTGTTTGCAGCAGGACGCTGTGGAGTGTACAAGTCATAAGAGATTGAACCTTCTTCCGGACAACCTACGCAAGTCTCATTGAAAGTAACTGTAATATCGCTATCACAATTGTCAGTCACAGTAACATCTGCAGGAGCAGGAACTTCAGCATCACAAGCTAATGTTACCACTTCAGCAGGGCAACCATCAAGCACAGGAGCAGTAGTGTCTTCGAAACTGATGGTTTGGTTAAATGAACTGCTTGAGTTGCCGCAAGCATCGGTAGCAGTCCAACTACGCACTAAATAACCCGTGCAACCATTAGAAACAAATTCACCATCAGAGTAAGTATATTCTATAGAGCTGCAATCTGAGGCAGAAGGTTCTGTAACCTCGGCATTTTCACCACACTCGTATACAAACGATGCAGAATTGTTTTCAGACCAAACTGGCGCAGTAGTATCAACATAATTTACAGTAAAGGATACAGATGAGCTGTTCCCGCAGTTGTCTTCAGCTGAGTATGTTCTGGTAATAGTGTAGTTCGATGGGCAGTTACCGCCTGTTACCTCTTCGAAGTAGGCTACTTCCACCTCACCAGCACAATTGTCGATAGCTGAAGGTGTTGGGAAGATTACTTCGGTGCCACATTCAACTGTTACTTCGCTGCTCTCGATATCGAATACAGGAGCATCTTCATCAATCACTGTAACATACTGATCAACTACAGTCACATTGCCACATTCATCAGAAGCAATCCAAACGTAGTGATAAATCATAGAGCAAGAATTGCCAACTGTCTCAACATCGGTTGAAACGCTTACTTCAGAGTCACAATTGTCGATGAACTCCACTGTGGCAGCAGCCCACTCGTCTGAGCAATTTACGGTGATATCATCAGGATCAATCGAAGCGATAGGAGCTTGAGAGTCGGTAACTACGATGTTTTGATCAAAGTATGAAGTGTTGTTGCACTCATCGATAGCCATATAGTGACGAACTACTGAATTTGCACATCCAACGCCGGAAGCTTCATCGTACATGATAGTAATTGTAGCACTGCCGCAGTTGTCGGTTGCTTCAACATAAATTCCTTCGCTATCAAACTCTTCACAAGCAACATAGATGGTTGCATCACCGGTAACAACAGGTGCAGTTGTGTCCTGGAAGTAAATAACTTGAACTTGAGAAGTAGCATTGCCGCATTCATCCGTTGCAGTGTAGGTGCGCTCATAAATAGAAGTGCAATTGTCTGCTGCAATAAATGCATCGTTGTAAACTACCAAGGTGTTACCACAGTTGTCAAATGCTGTAGCCTCTGAAGATGGTAAAGCGGTGCCACATTCCAATGTTACATCCGCAGGGAAGAATGTAAATATCGGAGCAACCTCGTCGGTTACAATGTATTCCGCTGATGCGCTTTCAGTATTACCGCAAGCATCAGCAGCTGTCCATGTTCTAACAATAGTGTAGGACTGAGGACAGTTACCTGCGAAGAATTGATCGTCGTAAGAAACTACCACATTGCTACAACCATCAGCAGCGGTAGCTTCACCGAAGTTGATACCGCCATCACATGTGAATGAACCTCCTGCAGGAACAGATGTAAACACCGGGCTGGTAGCATCAAACACTGTAATTTCAGCAGAAACAGTTGTAGCATTTCCGCAAGCGTCCTCTGCAGTCCAAGTGTAAGTCCAGATATGCTCACAACCATTCGATTGTTCAGTCATATTCGAAGTTACGTTAAGATCACCGCCACAATTGTCTGTGAAAGTTGGAGCAGCCACAGAAGTCTCGGAGTTGAAAATCGAACATTCGATTGACTCATTGGCGGGAACATTTGAAGCTACCGGAGCAGTTGTATCAACTATGTTCACAACACGAACAACAGTTCCAACATTACCGCAATCATCGGTTGCAGTATAGGTAGTCGTAATGGTAGTTGTGCATCCATCACTTTCTTCCACAGAAGCTTCATTCAAATCAAGCTCAACATCGCATTGATCAGACCAACTTGGGAAATAAGCAGGCACTGATTGACCGCATTCTACGTTGACAGCTTCAGGCGCATTTGAGCAAACCGGAGCGATATCATCGGTCAAATAGATGGTTTGAATTTGAGTCGATGTGTTACCACATGCATCCGTAGCGATGTAGGTGCGAACAATTTCACCAGCGCAAGCGCCACTGAAAAGTTCTTCCGGACCTGCATACGTAATGGTCACATCTTCAGAACAGTTGTCGGCAGCAGTTGCATAGACATCCATATAATCATTACATGGACGGCTGATTACAGACTCCAATTTAATTACAGGAGCCTCGGTATCAGAAATAGTGATGTTCTGGATAAATTGAGATTGATTACCACAGGCATCTGTAGCAGTAAATACACGGCTGATGTAGGTAGCACATTCGTCACCTTGAACGCCGTCATTGTAAGATATAGTAAAGTCGCTGCAATTGTCTTCTGCAATAGGAGTGATTACCGGAATTGACTCATTACACTCATAGCTGAAGTCCATTTGGTTCTCCGAACTAAACATCGGAGCAGTAGAATCAACCACATAAATATTCTGAATAGCCACTGCCTGATTTCCGCAATTATCGATCACACGATAGGTACGCTCAATCAAGTAAGAACCGGCACAGTTGCCTGGAACAGTTACGTCCTCAACACCTACCAACAAGTCAGTATCACAATTATCGTAAGCAATTACCTCGCCTTGTGCAGGAACTGTGTCATCACAATCGATAGTTGCATCAGCAGGAATGCTTTCAATAACCGGATTAGTGGTATCTACTATTGTTACGGTGCGTGTTGCTGAATTCGTGTTACCACATGGGTCAGAAACGCTGTACGTCTCTACAATAGTAGTTGTACAACCATCAAATTCCTCTGTAGTCGAGAAATCCGTTGTCAATTCACTGGCACAGTTATCAACCCAGTTAGGTGAGTAAGAAGGAATTTCATTACCACACTCAACCGTGATGTTTTCTACAACACTGGTAGCAACAGGAGCAGTTGTGTCATAGAGCTCAATGATTTGTTGAACATCGGTTCTGTTTCCACAATCGTCTGTAGCAGAATAAGAGCGAATGATTTGACCTGCGCAGGTATTACCTACAAACTGATCGCCTTCCCAAACCACTTCAACACTGCTATCGCAGTTGTCGGTAGCAGTTGCATATACACCCATATAATCATCGCATGGACGCTCAATTTCCGCTGCAAAGTCAATAGTTGGATCCTGAGTATCCAATACGGTAATGTACTGAACAAGGGTTGATTGATTACCACAACCATCGGTAGCGGTCCAAATGCGAGCAATTTGTTGATTGCAATATTCGCCTGTTACATCATCTGAATAGGTTAATTCAACACCGCTGCAATCATCCTCAACAGCCGGAGTAATTACCTCAATTACTTCATTGCACTCATAGGTGAATGAAGTTAGGTTGTCATCAGCAAAAACAGGAGCATGAGTATCTTCAACGAAGATGTCGATTGTAATGGAAGTAGAATTGCCACAAGCATCTGTAGCGGTGAATACACGCTCAACCAGCTGCTGACCGGCGCAACTTCCACCCATAGCATTATCCGTGTAAATTACAATTACTGGTTCCTCTGAACAATTATCAACTGCAGTAACTATTTCTGTACCCGGAAGCGGGTCACCACAATCAACAGTAATACTTTCAGGGGTATCAACAAAGACAGGACCTGACTCATCAACGACAGAAATGGTTGTTGTGTCTGATGTGGCATTTTCACAGTAATCGGCAGCTGTCCAAATCCATAGAATTGTGTAGTTGCCGGGACAATCACCAGCAATTGTTTGCTGCTCAAAAGTGATGTTAACATTCGCATTACTGCCCTCAGCATAATCGCCATAGATTGCAGATCCATCACCGCAATTGTCAACTGCCACCACAGTCTCAACTCCCGGAGCTGCAGGCACATTGCTGCACTCTACAGTTGCATCGGCAGGTATAGATGTAAACACAGGAGCAGTAGTATCCTGGATGTAAATAACAAATACTTCGGTATCTGAGTTTCCGCAGTTATCTGTAACGGTAATCGTACGATGAATTGTTCCCAAGCATCCACCTGAAGTCATTTCATCACTGTATGTGTAAGTCAAATCTGAATCGCAATTATCAATAGCAGCAGGGGAAGTCCAAGCCGCGTCGTAGATAGCATTGCACTCAACATAGTAAGCACCGCTCAAATTTTCAAATGATGGAGCCTCAGTATCAATAACCTCAATAACCTGAACAGCGCTGGAGGTGTTTCCACACTCATCCGTAACACTGAAGGTGCGTGTAATTGTGTATGCGCAATCGTTTCCGTCTGTTTGTGTATTAACGTCCACAGATATGGTTAGATTGTCCGTGCAATTGTCAGTAGCTGATGCATCTTCATATACCAAGTCGCTGCTACATTCAGCAGTGTACCCGGCAGGTACCTGCAATACAGGAGGAGTTGTATCGCTAACAGTAATTGTTTGAATTGCAGATGACGTGTTACCGCACTCATCGCTAACCGAGAAATTGCGGTAATATATTGTTGTACAATCCTGTTGAACCGTCTCTGTAAATTCACTAATTTCAAGGGCAGTCGAACAGTTGTCCACAGCCGACGCACCTTCCAGTACTAAGTCTTCCGAACATTCAATTGTATAATCAGCAGGCACTGACAAAACAGGAGCCTGATCATCATTTACAGAAATGGTGTATGAACAGAATGAACGATTACCACAGTTGTCTTCTGCCATGTATGAGTGCGTAGTTACATAATTACAAGTACCTTGAGCAGCTGTTTGCTCGCCAAGGTAAGTTACTAGAACCTCGCCGCCGCAATTGTCAACAGCAGTGATATCAGCAACATTCACAGCAGCCGGAACTTCAGAAACACAGCTCACAGTTACATTTTCCGGACACGTAATCTCGGGAGCAGTTGTATCGTCAACTGTAATAACCTGAGTATAGTATGTTACATTCTGACATGCATCAGTAGCTGACCATCTGCGCTCGATAGTCTGAGCACAAGCATCACTTGGGTTTTGTGGGTCAACTGGTTCACATCCTATTTGAAGTGTAACATCACCATGACCGTTCACATCTACACCATCAACATGACCTGAATAGAAGAACCAACCACTACCACCATTTTGGCTATTGCGGTTGTTTGCACCATTGCCAAACTGGAAACCGTAGTAATAGTTGGCCGGCTGGTGGGAAAGAATAAGTTGGTCACCTTCGAAAGCACCAAAGCCTTCCAATCGTGAAATAGTAGTTACAAGCTTATAGAAATTCCATGATGTATGAGTTGCAGCGCCCAGACCGAGGTTGTCATAATAATTTCCACCTGCAGCCGACCATTGTGCCCAATTCTTACCATCATTCATTGTCATATCAACATGCCAACCGTTTGAAGGGTTGTTCATAGCTACAACGTCGCCAATCAGGCGAGCCTCGCCATTATTACTGAATACGAGACTTGGTGTGCCAACCCAGCGGTACCAATTGGTCGATGCAAGGGAAGGATACAATCCATTAATCCAAAGACCCCAATCTTGACCAGGGCCATTCGGAGTAGAAACACTATTACAAACTAACGTATCATCGGCAGATGTATTAGAGCCGAATGACTCTACAACCACATCGTCACCACAACGATCATAGGCACTCAACGAAGGCTCAGCAGGCACTTCCTGAGGACACTGATAAGTAGCACTGGCAGGACTGTCTAAAAACACAGGCCCCTCAAAATCGAAAACTTTAATCGTTTGATTACAAGTGAGGGTCTCAACAATACCCAACTCCTCGCTGCTAAAAGTAACAAAGAAGGTACGAGTATAAATTCTCCTGCATGGATTACCATTCGAGTTACCCCAAACATCTTCGTAATTGACGTTAACATCGTAACCATCCGGGTTGTTTACGGAAACCCACCCCACAAGGTCGAAGTTGGACATATCCTCAAGGCAGCTTACCGTGATATTATCAGGGCAACTGATTGAAGGCTGAGCGAATGCTTCATTCGCTCCACAGATAACAAGCACGATCGCTAGCGCTAACGTTTTTAAACTCGTCGAAGCCGAGTTGACTGCGTGTAACAATTTAGTCATGATTAAGAGATTTGGTTTGTGATTGTGTTTTTAATGTTTCAACACCGGAGTGTTAATATTCAAGTCGGCGCGAATATATCATCACAATTTATGAACTAACAAAATTTTTTTCTACTCGAGACACGAAAGCGCCTACATTCATCGATACAAAACCGCCAATCGTCCAATTAACACCCTTTTTATCAACAATTTACAGCTGATAAATATCAGTTGCATTTTAGGTAGTCAACCCAAAAACCAATACAGAGAACCTTAAGATGGAATTATCGAAAAATATAGGTCGTTCATCTAAGAATTAGCAGGCGCGACTTATCAACATTAGACAAGCGCAATCGACTCAACAACCTCATTATAAGACACCTGCATCTGAACCTGGTCATCTATTCGAAAAATTTCAAAATTTCCTGGTGACCGGGGTAAAAAAAGATCTGTTCCGGAGAAATCAGCCTTCTTGTCGTGCCGCAGAAATGGCAGGATCACGTTCCATTCAGGAACACCAATCCATAGTTTTTTGAATGAATTCTTTAAAACATGCGAGATTGATTTGTAATCAGCCTCACCAAGAAGTCCAATCTTCCTAGCAACGTTTGATTCAACCAACATTCCGAAGGCCACTGCGACACCATGGGGCATAAATGTATCATCCGATCTACATGCAGCCTCAACCGCATGACCTATTGTATGACCGAAATTCAAAATTTTTCTCAATCCGTTTTCACTGACATCCTTACGCACGATATCAAGTTTTATCCGGATCGACTTTCTAAGTAAAACAATGTCTATATCTCGATTATCCGGACTAATCAAACTAAGATTTCGCCAAAATTCACCACCGTCAATTAGTGCATGTTTGTAAATCTCTGCCATTCCCGACATATACTGTTCATCTGTAAGGGTCGAGCAAAACGACGGATAAATAATAATGGCCTCCGGTTGGACAATGGAGCCAACTGCATTCTTAACCGCTCCCAAATCAATCCCGTTCTTTCCGCCGATTGCAGCATCGGTCATTGCCAGCAGTGTAGTTGGTATGAAAATGCAGGGTGTACCCCGTTTAAATGTTGCAGCAACAAATCCACCTAAATCGCAAATGGATCCGCCACCTACGCACACAAGCACATCCGACTTTGTGAATCCCAGTTCCAGCAAATGAGCCCATAGGTTGAAGCATACCTCTGGTGCTTTGCATGCCTCTCCAGATTCAACCTCAATGATATCAAGTGCTGAATGGGCTCCCAAAAACTCAGTTAAAAGCGAAAGAAAGTTCTCACTCAGCATCTCATCCATCAACAACACAAAACGCCTTCCATTCAATTGCCTCGCTAGCTGAGAACAAAGGTTTTTTTCGGAGCGAACAAATTTGGGCTGGGTAATTTTCATGGGTCAAAGATGACTCAAAAAAAAAAGCGAGACTTCCGTCTCGCTATTGTGGTGCCACCAGGAATCGAACCGGGGACACAAGGATTTTCAGTCCTTTGCTCTACCAACTGAGCTATGGCACCTCTGAAAGCGGGCGCAAATGTAATAGTTTTTTCATACTATGAAAGTAAACTTAAAAAAAAACTTGACAAAGTGAATACCATACCGAAACAAATTCATACTCCAATGCGTAGTTCCTTCAACTGAACGAATACTCAATGAAAATTATCATTATCAACTAATTTTAAAATTTTTATTGTAAAATTGCGGAACGTTGAACTCCAACATCCTTTCTGTCGAAACAATGATAGAATGGTGTTATTAATACGTATGCCTATGATAAACCTAGACCTAAAAATCAATCAACTTGTCTTAAGAGGCGCATTACTCATTTCGCTCTTCTTACCACAACTTTGGGCCTTCGGGCAAGTTACCCCCATCGTTGATACTCACCACATCCAGTGGTCTTCGCAATTAGGCAGCGCCGGCACCGATAAGGCCGAAGGACTCGCATGCGAATTCATGGGGAATAATTACACGGTTGGGCACGTCAGTGGCCCTGACGCAATAGGTCTCAATCTCTTGCTGAATTCTTATCTCGGAGGTAATTTCGACGGATTCATTACAAAATCGAATATTTACGGTCAATCTCTCTGGAGCACCTTCATTGGAGGAAACGGAAATGACTTCTGCACTGCAATTGCGGTAACTAGCGACGATCACATTGTAGTTACTGGCTACACATCTTCTACGAATATGTCATTTGGCACTCTTGTAACCAATTATGGTGGCGGCAACCGCGATGCCTTTTGCAGCAAACTCACCAAAGACGGTGAGTTGGTTTGGACGGTATATATCGGCGGAAACGGTGACGATTACACTCAAGATCTGGCAATCGATTCAGAAGGTAATATCATCATTGTGGGAAAAACCGGTTCAGAATCCGTACCATTCGATTCACAACTTCAGACCTCCTATGGCGGGGGTTCCTTCGATGGCTTTTTGGCTAAAATCACCCCAACCGGACAAATCAATAAATTTTCATATTTGGGTGGAACCGGCACCGACGAGATTAAGGATTTAACTTTTGACGTTGATGGTAACCTCTGCATTTGCGGTGCGACTTCAGGAGCTGAGATATTATCTTCCCTAACCACGATTCCTTATTTCGGCGGTGTTTCAGATGCATTTATCACCTGCATAAACAGCGATTTCCAAATTATTTGGGCAGAATACGTCGGAGGCGCAGGAGCGGATTTATTCAATAGTATTTCGCTCGACATACAAGGTAATTTCATTGTAGGTGGTAATACCAACTCAGGCCCTATAGCCTTTTTGGACAACTCGGGAATTCTTTCTCCCAACAATACCGACGCAATGCTTATGAGTTTCAATCCTACAGGCACATTGCTGTGGTCTCAATTTGTTACGGGCTCCGGCATTGAGAATATTAAAGATATTCATGTCGATGTATTTGGGAATGTTTACGTCGGAGGCACAACCGATTCAGGAAACTTGGATGTTCTAGAAGCATTTCAGGAAAATCTGGGAGGCGGTTTAGATGCATTCATATCCAAATTCAGCACACTTGGTGAGTTGAAATGGCTTTCCTATATGGGAGGCACAGGTAACGATTGGTTTGGACATATGGATAGCGATCGATTCGGAAAAGTCATGATTGGAGGCTATACAAATTCTTCGATTTTCGGTGAAGAAATCAACTACGGTACCACCGATGCATTCTATGCCCGCCTAAGCGACTGTAACAACCCGGATGTTGTTATTCACACCATCGATGATACGACATTCTGTTACGGAGAAGATGCTCTTTTCACCGCTTGTGGCGCGGATAATTATGTTTGGATGAATGCCGATACTTTCCTTCTTACCACAGTTGATACCACTGATTTGGCATTCGTAAAAGGTTACAACATCGAAGGCTGTTGGGGAATGTCGAATAAGGTAGAAGTTACAGCGCTTGAGGTTCCTTTTGTAACTATAACACCGATGGGTCCAACTACTTTCTGTGGTGAAGGTCAGGTTGAATTAATTGCCTCCAGTGAAACGGAGGGTGTTTCATTTTCTTGGAATGATCCGGCACATACAGAGGGTGAATTTTTACTTACGGATACCGCCAGAACCTATACAGCAACAGCCTTAGGGCCTAATGGGTGCGAAGGCAACGAGTCGGTTACGATTGAATTCATAGAGTTACCTGAGGCCTCCATGATTGTTGCACAAAATTCTGTTTGTGTTTCAGGCAATCCCGTGAATTTACTCGGGTTACCTGAAGGCGGCTATTTTGTTGGAGAAGGTGTTGTCGGTAATACATTCGATCCTGGTATCGCCGGAGGCGGTATCCACGAATTACAATACGTAATCATGGACAAAAATGGTTGCGAAGGCTCGTCCTCTTCAGCAACAATTGAGGTTTTATTCTTTCCTACAGTGATAATTGTAGCAGATGATCGTGTTTGCACCTTCGACCCACCTTTCCAGCTCGTTGGTGAACCTGCCGGTGGATCTTTCTCCGGTGATGGTGTCTTAGGCGACATCTTCTACCCTGCTCTTCCGGGCACTGGTGGACAGAATATTAGTTATACGTACGTCGATGAACAAGGGTGTGTAAACGTAGCAAATCAACTAATTTTCGTTGATCCCTGCTTGAGCACAGGCGAACTGAACGATGTAACTCGCTTTTCTATTTACCCCAACCCGGCGGAAAATCAATTCGTCATTCAAAGCCCCGACAACAATCTATTCACTGCCTCAATTGTTAGTGTTGCCGGACAGCATATTCAAACGTTGAGTGGCTATAACCAAATCACTGTTCCGACCGAGCACTTCGCAGCAGGATGCTACGTTGTGAAAATCAATGCTGCAAACAATTCATCCATTGTCCCTTTAATGATTCAACATTAATTGCATAAATAACCTTGTAATTTAAAAGGCCCGAATTCGGGCCTTTTTTCGTTAGATACACCTGAAATAATCGAAGGGTTCAAGGCAGCTATCACATCGGAACAGCGCTTTGCAAGCGGTTGAGCCAAATTGAGATATCATGTGTGTTTGAATGGAACCACATCGTGGACATTTTACCTCACGAATACGCCCCATAATTAGGCCCTTATCTGCACTGCCCCGTTGAGGCGGAGCAATTCCCTCGAGTCGCAATTTTTCCCTAGCCTCATCGGTCATCCAATCTGTCGTCCAAGCCGGTGAAAGCACGGTTGTAATTTCTGAATCAGCAATTCCCTTCTCCTTCAGAATTTCATCGATGTCCTCTTCTATTGTACGCATGGCAGGACATCCACTATAGGTTGGTGTAATGATAATATGCACCTTATCCGCATCCATTGAAACTTGTCGAACAATTCCCAGTTCGACAATATTCAACACAGGAATTTCCGGATCACATACCTCCGTCATCCAACTCCAGATATCTGCTTCAGAAATGTGGTTCATGTATTTACCACTTAGCACCGGGGTATGCTCTCTGCAAGTATTGCATCTCGGCCAATAAAAAACCCATATGCTCCGTATGGCGTCCTGAACGACCGCCCTTGTGGTGCCAGCTTTCCGTTGGAATTTCCAAGCGGGCTTCGCCAAATAATGACTGCAATCTATCCATCCAAGACGACTTCAATGCCGCTCTATTCACGCCCCATCCTTCTGAGACAGAAGATTCATCCAACGCATCATTCAGAAATAATTCTCCCAGATAGGGCCATAATGCATTCACTGCGTGTTGCATGCGTTGATGGCTTTCGGCGGTACCATCGCCCAAACGCAACATCCAATCTGTTGCATGCTGCATATGATACTTCACCTCTTTAATCGACTTTTCAGCAAATCCGGCAAGAAATGCATCCGAACTCAATTTGAGCTGCTCAAGAAACAACAAGTAAAAAGAACTATAGAAATACTGTCGAGCTATAGTTTGCGCGTAATCACCGTTGGGTAATTCGAGAAGAAGCAAATTGGTGTACTCCGATTCTTGACGTGTAAGCGCAATCGCATCCTCATCTCGCCCCAATGAATCAGTGGAGCTTAATTGTTTATATAGATTGGTAGCTTGACCAACATAGTCAAGTGCAATATTTGAAAGAGCAATATCTTCTTCGAGCACAGGACCATGTCCACACCATTCGCTCAAGCGCTGCCCTAAGATGAGAGAGTCGTCAGCCAACCGCAACAAATATGTGTAATAATTGGAATCCGTCATGAATATTGGTGTTCAGGTTGCAAAATCACATGTGTCCCACCTCTGGCGGAATTTCGTAAAACGTTGGATGGCGATATACCTTATCATTGGCAGGCTCGTACATGAAGTCCTTGTCGGCAGGCGATGAAGCTACGATATCTGAACTACGTACGACCCAAATGCTCACTCCCTCCATGCGTCGGGTATATACATCACGTGCGTTTTCGATAGCCATTTTAGCGTCCGCTGCATGCAGACTTCCAGCGTGCTTGTGCGCGAGGCCATTTTTACTTCGAATAAATATCTCCCAAAGGGGCCAATTACTGTTGCTCATACGTGAAATTTCTGTGCAATTTAATTATTAGTGATGCGGTGATGCAATGGAAACTATTTGAGTTCAAAATTCAACTACGCCGCATCCACAGCTGTTCGAACCTCTTGCTTTGTGGCATAAGCCATAGCTGCTTCACGGACCCATGCGCCCTCTTCATGCGCTTTATTGCGTGTTTGTAAACGTTGTTTGTTGCACGGTCCATTACCCTTAACAACTTCATTGAATTCCGTCCAGTCAATTTCACCAAACTCATAATGACCTGTAGCATCGTTCCACTTCAAATCTTTGTCAGGCAAGGTTAAGCCAAGGTATTCTGCTTGTGGCACTGTCATGTCAACGAACTTCTGACGAAGCTCATCGTTGCTGTGGCGTTTGATTTTCCAAGCCATGTTCTGCGAGCTGTGCGCCGAATTCACATCACTGGGTCCAAACATCATCAGTGAGGGCCACCACCAACGATTCAATGCATCCTGTGCCATTTGCTTCTGCGCAGCATTTCCCTTCTTCGCCAGTGATATCATGATTTCATAGCCCTGGCGTTGATGGAAACTTTCCTCCTTACAAATACGCACCATTGCCCGACTGTAAGGACCATAGCTTGTGCGCTGTAAAGAAACCTGATTCACAATGGCAGCGCCATCCACAAGCCAACCAATTGCACCAATATCAGCCCACGATAGCGTAGGATAATTGAAAATCGAAGAATACTTGGCCTTTCCTGAAAGCAATTCGTCTATCAACGTTTCGCGATCTATACCGAGCGTTTCACAAGCGCTGTAGAGGTACAAACCATGCCCGGCTTCATCCTGCACCTTTGAAATAAGTATTGCCTTTCTGCGAAGTGATGGAGCTCTTGTTATCCAATTGCCTTCCGGCAACATGCCCACCACCTCGCTATGCGCATGCTGAGCAATCTGACGAATAAGGGTTTTGCGATATCCATCAGGCATCCAATCTTTCGCTTCTATTTTATTTTCCGCTTC
>JAURKF010000062.1 GCA_030831885.1 Flavobacteriales bacterium | reverse complement strand
TTGTAGATTTCAATGAAATCGCTTCCGCCTTCATAAGGGTCGTACAACAATTCGTTGATGATGAGATCGCCCGCTTCAGGGGTTTGAGGAAGAGCGAATGAACCATTGATGTTCATGTTTGTGTTGCTCCAGCAATCTGCAATGCCTATCAAGTTAAACGAGTAGATCGTATTCGCGTTCATGGCTCCATAGGTCAGCACAAGTTCATTGCGTTCGTCACCCGCTAGGTAAGCTGTGGTGGCATCGACAACAATTCCATTGACGGTCCACTGCATCACGTTCAATCCCGGTTGCTGTATCGGTTCGTTGAACACAAGCGTAATGGCATTTTCCGGTTCGGCCAAAACATATAAAAGTTGCGGTGCAGTAACATCGATGCTTCTGTCGAGCACACTGTTTCTTTTTCCCGCAGTGCTTCCCTGCGGTCTAATGCATGCACGCCAATTGTCGTAGCTGTTGCAAGGTTCATCCGGATTCACCCGTTCCATCGACCAGCCGCCTGCTTCTTTTTCCGCATCGTTGTAATAGGCTTTCGAATAGTGAATCGTTTCGAGCGTATCGTTTTCATAGATGAGATGAATAGCAATACCATCTTCCGTGAGCGATGGAAAACCGCTCATGTAAGCCACATTCGGATAAGCAAAAAACTGAGCGGGGTCGCTGTCACTGTCGGTGATGATGAGAAACGAATCGGGTTGTAACAACACTTGTGTTTCGAAAAATCCGTTGTTGATGCCTAGTCCCGACAAATCGATGAGGTGATTCGTTGTGTTAAAAAGTTCAATGAAATCGACTGAAGGACTAGCTAATTGAGTTCCATCGCTTCCATCAGCCATGATTTCGTTGATGAGAATGTCGCCTGCTTCAGGTGCGAGGCCGCGCACAAACGCAAGCGAAGCGGTGGCGCATGCATTGCCATCACAATCGGTCAAACCCGCGAGCGATAGTTGGTAAGTAAGCTCCGCAACTAAGGGTGTACTTGTAACAAGTGTAAGCACATCACGATCGATGTTCCAACTGTGCGTTGCGACAACCACACCATTACCAAGTTGCAGATTCAGAGCGAGGAAACTGAGCGTGTCCATCGATTCGCTGAATGCTATGTACAACGTATTATCGCTAATTGCACCGTATGAAATTACACCGGGTGCTCCGTTCGGCGCGGTGTTGTACACCGAGTTTTCTTCGCCGGGCGTGCTTCCGATGGCAGCGATACTTGCGCGCCAGTTGTATCGTCCGCTGCATTCAGCGAGCGGATTGATGCGTTCGAGTGACCACCCGCCTTCTGTTTTATCGGCATCTTGATACCAGGTAATTGCATATTGCAGCTCATCGAGTAACACTTCACCTGAATAAAGTTGAAGCAGCATTCCGCTGTTGGTCAATCCGGGAAAGCTCTCCATATAGGCAGTAGGAATGGAAGTGTCGAATGCGGTGCTGTTTTCGGTATCCGAGATAATCAGCAATTCACCTGCAGCGAGCGTCACTTGCGAATTGAAGTTGCCGCTATTGACATGAAGGTTGGACAGATCGAGTAAGTTCGATGAGTTGTTGCGAATTTCAATGTATTCCGCAACAGGCGCACCTTGCGAAGGCTCTGGATCGGCCATGATTTCGTTGATGATGAGGTCACCGGGTAGGGGTGTTAGTCCAAGCGCAAATTCTAAACTGATTGGAGTAATCATGTTGCCACTACAGTCGGCTATGCCGGCCATTTGCAACTGATAGTAATTGGAAGGGATGATAGCCGACGCCAATGTTAACGTCACGGCATTCAACTGCGCCGACCACACACCGCTAATCGCGCTGTTGAAAGGAAGCACATCCCAGGTGGGCGAGCTCCATCCGCTGGTGTCCATGGGTTCCGAGAAGGTGAGGAGGATGGTTTGTGTGTTGATTACTTCAATGGACGTAACAGTTGGCGCAGTTGTGTCGGGTGTGTTGCTAAACTGAGAGTTTTCTGTTCCGGGTGTTCCACCATCCAAAGCAATGCTCTCGCGCCAGTTGGCTGCGTTGGCACAGGGCAAATCCGGATTGACCAATTCGAGCGACCAACCACCGTCGCGCTTTACGTCACTTTCATACCAATCGTCGCTGTAAACAATAACGTCAATTAACTGATTGTTGTTGTCTTTCAATGTAAGGCTGTCGCCCGTATTGGTGAGTGCAGTAAAGGATGTAATTCCAATCACATCGCCATATGATTGAAGTGCAGCAACGTTTGCCATATCGCATACAATCGCATAGGCTCCGGGAGGGATGGTAAACGCAGGAAGAATTTTTTCAGTAGTGGAGTTCACGAATTTCCATCCTTGAAAATTGTAAGCGTTGGTCGGGTGCCGATTGAAGAGCTCCACAAATTCAACCTCCGGCAAACCCGCCGAGGGTGTAGGGTCTGCTAAAATTTCGTTGAAGATTACATCGCGGTATTGTGCTGAAACAGGTTCGAAAAAATTGAACTCGACGAGACTTGGTAACGTCATGGTATTGCCCGACAAATCGACGATTTGTTGAACACCAAGCGTATAGGTTGTATTGGCAGAGAAGCCCGGAGTAACGAGGTGTACGAGGGCCGGGTTGGAGTCATCCAGCGTTGCTGTAAGTGCGTTGCCAATGTTTACGATGGTGTAATGCGTAGCGTTGGTGGCCGATGAAGCGCTCACAGGTTCATTAAAAAGAACATCAATTGTCGAGAGGGAAGTGGCAGTTGCGGATAGAACGCTAGGCGCATCTGTATCCACTTCAATCGGACCAACATAGAAATTATCGAGTGCGATGTTGCTGGCATTGCTACTCGTGTATTTGTTGATGAATCCGAAATAGGAACTCGATGAAATGGAGTTGTCGTTAAATGCGGCCTCGGCAGCGTAGTTCTCGCCACCGGCAAAATCAACTTCAAGGGTCCAGTTGGCTGCGTTATCGCGAACCACACGAACGCTGATGTTGAATGAGCCGGCAATAAGTGTGGTACCGGATGCAATTAAATTCACGGTTGATCCATCGTCGTAGTAGAAACGAATAACATCAGTAGTTCCGGCTTCACCAAAGAGCAGAAAATAACCTGCTACACCTGCACTACCTGTTCCGCTGTAGAGTATTGGCGGTCCATCGGCGGTGATGTAAACACGGGTTTGGTTGTTGTCGCTGCCGGCAAAACCATGGTCCAGAAAAAAACGCCATTCGATGTTATTCAGGTTGCTCCAACTGCTTGGTGTATGAAGGGCTGAAAAGTTTGCTTGTGATGCGCCCAACGGTGCCGGGTTGTTGAGTTGAAGCACGCCTGTGGTGGCAGAGTACATAGTATTATCACCGCTCCAAGCAGGATTCGCGTTGAAATCACCATCCGAAAAATCGTCTTGCCATTGAGCCTGTGTCGCATGGGCGAGCAGCAGACTTATCCAAACGAGCAGCATTGCTTTCATGCTTCAAACATACTATATGCATTCATTTCAGCTTAGTTTCGAAGCCAAAATAATATCCATGAAAGTTGCCGTAGTGGGTGCCACAGGATTGGTAGGTACCAAAATGCTCGAAGTATTGGAAGAACAGAATTTTCCGGTCACCGAACTTATTCCAGTGGCCTCAGAAAAGTCCGTGGGAAAATCGGTTATGTGGAAGGGCATTAGCTGGACAGTGGTGTCTATGACCGACGCTATCGCAATGCGTCCGACCCTGGCTCTATTCAGCGCGGGTGGAGGTACCAGCCTCGAGTGGGCGCCAAAATTCGCTGAAGTAGGAACTAAGGTTATCGACAATTCTTCGGCCTGGCGCATGGACCCGACGAAGAAACTGATTGTTCCGGAAATCAATGGAAATACGCTCACGGTCAATGATAAAATCATTGCCAATCCCAATTGCTCTACCATTCAAATGGTCATGGTGCTTAAGCCGTTGCATGATTTGTACAAAGTGAAACGTGTTGTAGTAAGCACGTATCAAAGTGTTACCGGCACAGGTAAAGCAGCTGTCGATCAGCTCATGAATGAACGTAAAGGCGTGGATGGACCGATGGCCTATCGATACACCATCGATCTGAACCTGATACCGCAGATTGACGTGTTCATGGACAACGGGTACACCAAGGAAGAAATGAAAATGGTGAACGAAACCAAGAAAATCATGGGCGACGAGGGTATTCGAGTAACAGCCACATGCGTTCGCGTTCCAGTCATGGGCGGGCACAGCGAATCGGTGAATATCGAATTCGAACACACACCGGATGTGCAGGAGGTACGTCGGGTGTTGGCGGCTTTCCCGGGCGTTAGCGTCCTCGATGAGCCGGTTGCTTTTCAATATCCGATGCCGCTTATTCATGCACACAACTCCGACCAGGTGTATGTGGGGCGCATCCGCATGGATGAATCAGAGCCCAATACCATCAACTGTTGGATTGTGAGTGATAACCTGCGAAAAGGAGCTGCGACGAATGCCATCCAAATAGCCAAGTATCTCGTTCGAGAAGATTTAATACAGCCATAACCCAAGTATTCTGCCTTTCAGATTGTGACATACCATGCTCGGATTCAAATCGTTGATTGAAGCAGTAAAAAGGATCACTCCAAGAATTTACAAATTCTTTGGGTAGATAAGCTGTATTCAATGGTTAGATTTGGACGATGCAAAGAATTTTTTCAATGCAGAAACCGCAAGAAAAACGTATGAGTAATGGGAAATGGATGGCGCTCTTGCTGCTAGGTATGCTTGCGGCAGCGAGTGTGACATGGTTGGCATTGAAACCGGCTTTAGAGGTGAAAAAACAGATGAATGAGGCTGAGAAGACGCAGGTACTTGCTGCTCATCAGTCGTTGCCTTGCGATGAAGTGTCCATGGTGCGTGATAACTCCCCCTCTTTAACCAAACCTATGTTGCTAACTGAGGTGAATTGCGAAAGCGATGAGCTTCAAACGTTGAAAATGGAATTGTCGGCTTTCATAGACAGTCAAAAGGTGGCAGGAAAAATTTCCCGCGCATCTGTTTATTTCAAGGAGTTAAATTCATTGCATTGGACCGCAGCGAACGGCGACGAGCTCTACTACCCGGGCAGTTTACTGAAGGTGGCAGTAATGCTCACCGTGCTGAAGCAAGCCCAACGGGATAAGTCATTGCTTGAGCGTAAAATTCAGTTCGTGTCCCCGGGTAAAATGGAAGTAAATGTGCCCGTTAGTTCACCCATGATAGTGGGAAGTTTCTATACCGTGCAGGAGTTAATTGAGCGTATGATTGTGCAAAGTGACAACGATGCCACAACCCTACTGTTCTTGGTATATGATCGTGCTTTATACGACGACCTGTTTGCCAAGCTTTCAATTCCGGTTCAAAATCCGGAGGACCGCTTTTATCAAGTTCATCCGGCAGATATAGCGAAATTTTTTCGTGTACTTTACAATGCATCGTATCTGAGCTCCTTGTATTCGGAATATGCGTTATCCCTACTGACCAAATCCGAATTCAACCAAGGGGTTATGCTAGGCGTTTCAGCTGATACGAAGGTCGCGCATAAGTTTGGAGAGCGATACACAACGAGTAATCTCGTTCAGTTGCATGAAACAGCCATTGTCTATCGCGGATCCGCTTCGTACGTAATAAGCGTGATGACAGAAGGAAAAAACATGAACGATCTGGCACCGGTTATCGAAGGTCTCAGTCGCATTTGTTTCACTCAGAAGCGCGCACAATTAAATGATGTGTTTTTGGAAAGCAAAAAAACAAGCCAACTTAGGTCATGAATAGAAGAAGTATCTTTGGATTGGTATGCCTCTCTGTCTTGTTCGGAGCAGTTATTTCCTATGTTGTTTACACAAGTGTATTGCCAACAAGCTCAGGTTCTAACCAAATTACGAATGAGCCTTCTAAACTAGCGTCCTCCTCGCCAATCGATTGCAATGATATCAATGTAATTCGCGAGTACGACTCTCAACTGGTAAAGCCACTACTTCTGGTCAATGTTGGATGCGAAAGCAAAGAGCTGGCGCCTTTAAAAACGGCTATTGGCGACCTTATACAATCCATGAAAGGGGAGGGCAGGGTCACTAGAGCCGGAGTATACTTCAAAGAGCTAAATAGCATACGTTGGACTTCGGTAAATGACACTGAGTTGTTTTATCCCGGCAGTTTGTTGAAAGTTGCCTTGGCAATCAACATCCTGAAAATGTCTGAAAGCAATCCTGCTTTACTAGACAAAAAATTGGTGTTCAATCACAAAGTAGAGTTGAAAATTACGGAGGCTCCGGAGCACCCGCTTGTTCCGGGAAATGAGTACACCGTGCGAGAACTTGTGGATGCAGCTATTTCGGATAGTAACAACGATGCGGTAACAATGTTGCTGGGGGTTTTCGACAAGAAGCTATATGAAGGAATGTTTAACGAAATAGCGATTCCTATTCCTGATTTAGCAGATACGTACTATCAGTTTTCACCTTCCGATTTTTCGAAGTTTTTCCGTATTCTTTACAATGCTACGTATCTCAATCACGATAACTCGGAATACTGCATGAACTTGTTGCTAAAATGCAATTTCAAAAAGGGCATTACGCGTGATCTTCCGGCTTCAGTTAAGGTGGCACACAAATTTGGCGAAAGGTATACGGCAGATGAGAAACTCACACAATTTCATGAAGCAGGAGTGGTATATGCCGGAGGAAAGCCGTATGTCATTTCTGTTATGACAGAAGGCACCAGCCATGAGAAGCTCATGGATTGCGTGGCCCGTATTTCAAAATTGGTGTATGATCTCAATTCAAAAAATGCAGGCACGACGAGTCAATCAAGCAGTCAATACAATTCGTAATTAATTGACCGTTCCGCCTGCATTCGTTTCGCGCTCTGGAAGCAGCGCAGACAAATTACCTGTAGCGGATTTTGCCATCAAGATCATTCCTTCGCTTTTCACACCTTTGATGACGCGAGGTTCTAAATTAGCGAGGTACAATACGTGCTTGCCGATAATTTCTTCCGGTTTGTAATGTTCGCTGATTCCTGAAATGACGGTGCGTTCACCCAGCCCGGTATCAATAGTGAGCTTCAGCAATTTGTTTGTCTTCGGCACGGCTTCCGCCGCAAGTACCTTGATGACCCGCAAATCCAGTTTTTGAAACGTATCAAAATCGATGTTGTCTTTGATTGCATCCACCGTTGCATTGTTCTGAGCGTTTCGCTGGGCGAGTTTCTCCACTTGAGCGGCCACCACTTCTTCCGTTATTTTCTCGAACAAAATAGGTACTTGCCCAATGGTATGCCCCGACTTTATTTGCTCGGCTGTGAGCACGTCGTCCCACGCTGACTGAGCGAAGCCGAAGTCGCGTGTTTCAAGTTGCAGACCCTGCACTAGTTTATCGGAAGTGAATGGAAGAAAGGGTTTCAAGGCAGCAGCGGCATCGGCAACCAAATTCAAACACGCATGCAGAATGCGTGCAGTGGCCGCGCTGTCGGTTTTCACCAACTTCCAGGGTTCGGTTTCGGTAAGCAGCTTATTGCCTGCACGTGCTATGTTCATGGCCTCCGCCAGTGCTTCACGAAACTTGAATTGCTCGATGGCATTGCCTACTGCTTCATAAGCTCTACGTGCCTCGGTAGATGCATCAACTTCTGCCGCACCCGGTGTGCCGCTCACTTCAGGTACAACGCCGCTGTAGTATTTGTGCATCAAAACAAACACACGATTTACAAAATTGCCCAAGATGTCGGCGAGCTCATTGTTAACGCGATCGCGGAAATCCGTCCAAGTAAACTCACTGTCTTTTTGCTCGGGCATAATGGAGCACAATACGTATCGCATTTCATCCTGCCTTCCCGGAAAATCCTGAATGTACTCGTGCAGCCATACGGCCCAGTTGCGCGAAGTTGAAATTTTATCGCCTTCCAGATTCATGAATTCATTGGCCGGTACGTTGTGAGGCAGAATGAAATCGCCGTGTTCTTTCAGGATGATGGGAAAGATGATGCAGTGAAAAACAATGTTGTCTTTACCAATGAAATGAATGAGTCGCGAATCATCACTCTTCCAATAGTCTTCCCAGTTTTTGCCGTTGCGTTCGGCCCACACCTTTGTATTGGTGATATATCCGATAGGTGCATCGAGCCAAACATAGAGCACTTTGCCATCAGCACCGGCAACAGGAACGGGCACGCCCCAGTCGAGATCACGCGTCATGGCCCGGCTCTGCAATCCGCCGTCGATCCAGCTCATGCATTGACCTACAACGTGAGCTTTCCAATCTTTAGGATCATGGTGCGACTTTCCGTCTAATTCACCCTTTCCGATATAATCTCGAATCCACGTTTCATGATGCGCCATGGGCAAATACCAGTGCGAGGTTTCTTTCAACACAGGTTTGCTGCCGCTGAGCGTGGACTTTGGATTCACCAGCTCCAATGGGCTCAACGATCGGCCGCATTTCTCGCATTGGTCGCCATATGCCTTATCGCTCGAGCAGTGCGGACAAGTACCCATGATGTAACGATCGGCCAGAAATTGCTTGGCCTCCTCATCGAAATATTGTTGTGAGGTTTCGACCTCAAAACTTCCTTTTGCTTCTAGTTTTTTGAAAACTTCTTGAGACATTTCCTTATGCTCTTCCGAGGAGGTACGGTGGTAGATATCGAAAGAAATTCCGAAATCTGCAAAGGCATGCTTCATGAGTTCGTGGTAATAGTCCACAATTTCGCGCGGTGTTTTTCCTTCTTTTTTCGCGCGAAGTGTAATCGCAGCTCCATGTTCATCGCTACCACAAATGAAGGCTACGTCTTTTCCTTTAGCCCTCAGATAGCGCACATATATATCGGCGTTGAGGTAGGCTCCGCCAATATGACCAATGTGCAAAGGGCCATTGGCATAGGGCAGGGCCGAAGTAACCAGGTATCGTTTCGGTTCGTTCATACTGTATGTTGAGAGGGGCGTGTAAAACTAACGCCCGGCGTGTGCTGCATGGCTCAAAGGAACGTGCAGATTTGGAGCGCAAGATAGTTTCGAGATGCTAATGAAAGTTCCATCATATCTAAAATCGGGCGATTGTATCGGTATTGCTGCAACGGCTCGTTGGGTCACTCCCGAGCAACTTCAGCCTGCAATGGATCTGTTTACCTCTTGGGGCTTACGCGTGAAAGTTGCGCCCAATGTACATTCTGTTAATTACCAGTTGGCGGGTTCCGCCCGTGAGCGCGCACAAGGCCTGCAGGAACTGTTGGATGATGATGAACTGCAGGCAATCATCATTGCGCGTGGTGGTTACGGAACAGTTCACACCATTGATGCAATTGACTTTTCTCGATTTCTCGAAAAACCTAAATGGATTGCAGGCTACAGCGATATTACCGTGCTCCATTCCCACCTCAACAGTCGGGGTTTAGCAACCATTCACTCAACTATGCCTATTTCCTTTCCCGATGCCACGCAGGAAGCGCTCGATAACTTGCGCAAAAGTTTATTCGGAGAACTTCAATCGTTTGCTTCCTTGGAGCCGGTGGATAGTGAGTTCAGCCCGGTGCATGGCCGTCTCATGGGTGGCAACTTATCGGTACTCTATGGTGTGATGGGAAGCAATTCATGGAATGCGCAAGACGATGTGATTCTGTTTATAGAAGATGTCGATGAGATGTTGTATCACCTCGACCGCATGCTGTGGGGGCTGTATCGCGGAGGAATGCTCTCGAATGTGCGGGCTATCGTGTGCGGTGGTTTCACACAGATGAAAGACAACACCACCCGGTTTGGATTTCCGAGCGATAATCCGTGGGGCGCCAATTCAGAAGAGATAATTCGGTCTATGGCTGAAAAGCTTGCAATACCCGTCGCGTTTGGCTTTCCTGCGGGACATCTTAGCGACAACAGGGCATTTTATCTGGGAAGAAACGTCACGCTATCCTGCAATGAAGGTCGCGCGGTAATCCGCTATTAACATGTCAAATCAATAAGTTTCAGTTGAAAAGCATGGTGTGAACCTTTTTTATACCGACTTTCGCAAGCGGTAACAACAGGTTAGTCTGCTTGTAAATGACACAATAAGTGGCCTTTCACACCCTAGAAATAGAAGACGAATATGATTTCGAAATCATCGGTGTAAGTAGCCATGAAAAAGACTATCGCCTGGCTTGGTCGCTCAACAAAAGCATGGGATGGTGCCTTGTGCGCATCGACGATGCAGTAGCTGAAGGAAAGCGCTCCACTACTCATCATTCTCGCTTTCGCTGGACGCACCCGGTTGATCAAACCGTGTTCACATTGATCGATAACAAAACTCCCGAGGGAACCTTTATGCCCGACCTCGCGCAGTTCGATTATATCCTCAAAATAGAACAACCTGCTGAGGAGGTAATGGAAAAGCTGCTTTCGGGGTTGCGCAATTCCCAAGTCGTGCTGGCTTTCCAGCGACAAATCGTGGAGAAGTTAAAATTTAAAGACAACCTGCTTGATACAGACAGGTAGCATGAACACATGAACAAGACAAAGACAGTAGCAACGATAGGCCCCAGCAGCAGCTCCAAAGAGGTGCTTACTCAGATGATTCAAAACGGATTGAATGTAGCCCGACTCAATTTTTCCCATGGATCCTACGAAGACCATCAGAAAGTGGTGGATGCCATTCGTGAAATCAATAAGGAGTTAGGGGTCAACACCTCGATGCTTGCCGATTTACAAGGCCCTAAATTGCGCGTAGGCGAAATGGA
>JAURKF010000061.1 GCA_030831885.1 Flavobacteriales bacterium | reverse complement strand
CTCCGAAATTGGCAAACAGCACTTTTGTGCTTTGCATGGCATCGGCGGGAAACACATTCAACTCAGTCATTACATCGTAAATACGATCGGCGCCGAATGAAATACCCACTCCCGAAACTCCCTTCAATCCGAATATACCTGTGAGATCATCGTATCGACCGCCACCGCAAATACTTCCCATTTGAACATTGCATGCCTTCACTTCGAATATGGCGCCTGTGTAATAATTGAGTCCGCGTGCCAATGTAATATCTAACTCGAGCTCGCACGATTTCAATCCGATATCGTGAACACGTGCCATAACAAAACGAAGCTCTTCAATTCCTTTTCTCCCAGCCTGCGATTGAGCCAATAACCCCTCAAGCGTATTCAAACGTTCTTCATTGTTTCCCGATAGCTGAAACAAACCACGAATAGTTTGAATGGCCTGGTCTGCAAATCCACGTTCGCTTAATTCCTTGGTTACTCCCTCCTCGCCTATTTTATCGAGCTTATCAATGGCAATGGTCATTTCCATCATGCGATCGGGCACCCCGGCCAATTCGGCAACGCCTTGGAGTATTTTACGGTTGTTGATTTTGATGATGGAAGGCACTTTCAATGCAGAGAGTGCATCATCGAAAATTTGAATGAGCTCAACTTCATTCAGCAAACTATCGCTACCTACCACATCGGCATCGCATTGATAAAACTCTCTATAACGTCCTTTTTGCGGACGATCGGCACGCCATACAGGTTGTATCTGATAGCGTTTGAAAGGAAATGCTATGCTATGCTGATTCATCACTACAAAGCGCGCAAAAGGGACAGTCAAATCATATCTCAGAGCCTTTTCAGCAATACTCTTTGAAACCAAGTTTAATTGGCGTTGTTGCAGTGCATCATCAGAAACCGACTTCAGAAAATCGCCACTATCGAGAATTCGAAATATAAGTTTGTCGCCTTCATCGCCGTATTTACCCGTTAGCGTTTCGACATTCTCCATGCTAGGGGTTTCGAGTGGCAAATAACCATAAAGCTGAAACACCGATCGGATGGTATTAAAAATGAAGTTGCGACGCACCATAACTTCCGGTGCAAAGTCGCGTGTTCCTTTAGGGATGGAGGGTTGAGACATAGAATGAAGTTGCGGCGAAGGTACGTGTCCACCTACTCGATTTATTCAACACAGAACCGGAAATTATGCACCAAACAGAATCACCGTGCGATCATCTCCTGCGCTGATAACCCTATCGCCTAGCGTGATTAGCCGGTTCACTGAATGTTTATGCCCACCCGAAGCATAGTCTTCTTTGCGAATTGGATCGAAGGTGTCCGGATTCCACCACTTGACACTCTTATCTCGACTACAAGTGACAATCGAATTTGAAGATTCATGATAGATCATGTCATAGATAGTCGAAAGATGCGCTGCAAAATGGAATACTAGCTTGTAGTGGTCTGCTGCATTCCAACATCGAATGAAGGCATCTTTGCCACCTGAGATCAGCACCGGCTTATGCGGATGCCAAAGTACTGAAGTGCACCCCTCTTCGTGAGCACTAAGCGTTTCACTCGGTTGATAATTTTCGGCATCCAGCACATGAACAAGTCCCGCATTATCAGCCACTGCCAGCAAATCGCCCTGTATTCGCATCGCCACTCGACGAATCTTGGTGTCTGACAAGGGTATGGATCGAAGAACTTCGAGGTTTTGACAATCAATTACGGTTAGAACTCCATTTCCTCCGGCCACCAACAATCGATTTCGGACAGCATCCCATTTCAAATCAAATAGCCCATCCGCATCCAGTGTCCAGGCCTTTAGTTCCTTCCTGGAAACAGTGTCGATCGCATGCAATATCCCATTGCTGCAGCCAATGAAAACAATCTTTCCGATTGAATGATATGCGAGTGAAAAAATGGAGGAATCTGTTTTAATTACCAAGGGCTGCTGCTTACCATCGTGCACACTCCACAGCGCCACAATTCTGTCGCCTCCGCCGGTAAAGAGCCATTCAGCTGATTCACCGCCCGTCAGAGCGTAAACAGGCGCCGAGTGAGCGCTTATCTGTTGTGGGTGTGTGGTTGGCATTGGCGGATGGGGTTGGCAATTTCAAATTACTATTCACTAGTTACTATTCACTATTCACTAGTTACTATTCACTATTCACTATTCACCGTTCCCCCCTATTCATTCGTTTCAAACGCCTCGATAATACGCTTCACAAGTTTGTGCCGCACTACGTCCGCGCCACTGAGCTCTATAACCGAAATACCTTCTATGTTGCGCACCAAATCGACCGAACGCAATAGTCCACTCGGTTGGTTGCGCGGTAAGTCCACCTGCGTAGCATCGCCGGTGATGATAAATTTTGCATCACGCCCCATGCGCGTGAGGAACATCTTCATCTGGGCTACAGTGGCATTTTGTGCCTCATCCAATATGACAAATGCTTTATCGAGTGTGCGTCCACGCATAAATGCGAGAGGAGCAATTTCGATAGTGTTCTTCTCAATGTAATCCGCCAATTTCTCATATGGAATCATATCCATCAAAGCATCATAAAGCGGCTGCATGTAAGGATCAAGCTTCTCTTTTAAGTCACCTGGCAGAAATCCAAGGTTCTCACCTGCTTCTACCGCAGGGCGTGTCAATATGATGCGCTTCACCTGCTTTTCCTTTAATGCTCTTACAGCTAATGCTACTGCTGTATAAGTTTTACCGGAACCGGCGGGTCCAATAGCGAATACCATGTCGTTGTTGTCGCATGCCTCCACCATTCGCTTCTGATTGGCAGTTCGGGCTACCACCTTATGACCACCGGGGCCAAACACCAGCACCTCCTCTGCTCCGGAGAAATGCTTTCCTTGAGCAGACTCAACATGTCCGTCGAGAATGTTCTCGAGCGTGTTCATAGCCAATGAGCTGTATTTAGAAATATGCGCGAAAATCTGTTCGAGCTTCAGTTCGAAACGCTCAATTTCCTCGTCATCGCCATTCACGCGAATGATGTTGCCTCGGGCAATGATTTTCAATTTAGGAAATCGACTTTGAACAAACTTTAGTTTGGTGTTGGTAGGTCCGAAAAACTCCAACGGGTCGATATCGGGTAGGATGATTTCTTTCTCTGTCAAGCGTTAATTCCTTTTTTGATAAGTTTCTGAAACGGGTTAAAATTCGTTCAAAAGTAGATGGATTTTTGGGGTGTTGGGAATTATTACATTAACATCGGATTTAGGGCTTCGCGACCATTACGTGGCTGCCGTGAAGGCTTCCATTCTTTCGCAAGCCCCGCAATGCACCATTGTCGATGTCAGTCATGAGGTTCGTTCATTCGATTTGCACGCAGCATCATTTTTAATTCGAAATGTGTGGCATCAGTTTCCTTTGGGGACTGTGCATATGATAGGCGTTAATCCGGAACAGACCGCGCTAACACCGCATGTCGCCATTTCTTATATGGGGCATTACTTCATTGGCGCCGACAATGGCATTTTCTCGCTCATTTTCTCGCAAGAACCGGAAGACATTTTCGAAATAACCTTGCCTCAGGGTGAGGACTGGATTTTTCCTATGAAGGGTGTATTCGCTATGGCGGCTGCTCACTTGACTCGCGGAGGAGCAATCGAATTTCTAGGCAGGCGTGTGAGTTCCTTCAACCAGGCTATGCTTCCCGCCCCTAGCCTGGAGGGAGATGTATTGAAAGGTCACGTCGAATACATTGACCATTATGGAAATGTCTATTGTAATATTTCGAAAACCTTGTTTGAGCAAATTCGCAGAAAACGCGATTTCAACATTCATTACAAGCGCGTTGGTTTTGCCATTGCCAAAATAAGTAATTATTTCACGGACGTTGTTGAGGGCGAGCGCCTAGCCATGTGGTCAACAGGAGGAAGATTGATGATTGCCATTAATGGAGGTACTACCAACCACGGAGGTGGCGCGGCCGGATTATTCGGGTTGGAAGTGGATGACGTAATACGAATTGAATTCTATGGTGACACGAATAGTGAAGATGAACTTTCGGACTGATTCTGCCGAGACGTTTCTATCCATTTTTGAGCGATATAAATCGAAAATTCGATCTGCAGAGGGATGTATGCATCTTTCGCTGCTTCGTGATAAACAATGTCCTCATATTTTCTTTACCTACTCTCATTGGAAGGATGAGAAATACCTCGATAAGTACCGTAATTCATCTTTGTTCTCTGAGGTATGGCCAATTACCAAAGCCTTGTTTGCCGAACAGGCCCAGGCATGGACGTTGAGCGAGGAAATGATAGCGGAATCCTAATATTCACTCATTTTTCCGTAGTATCTTCGCAGGCCACTTTTCTGCGCGTGCCTAAACAATTTCATGCATATCTCCTCACTGCCCTGCTGTTGTGTCTTGGCACAATTTCTTATGCTCAGGACTGTTCCGAGTTAAAAAACGAGGCCCCGGCGAATCACGATGAATTAGTTGCAACATCAAGTCGTAAGCTCGAAAAGCGATCTGCTGAGGCGGTAGAGTCAGGTGAAGAATCCTTGAAGAAAGATCTTCTCATAAAGTTATCGGAGAAAATCATCATCGATGTTCAAAGTGGCAGTACCAACTTCGTTCAAGACGACGGCAATGCACTGATACAACTGTTTACCTCTGAAACAAGAATTAACAGCAATACGCGGTTAGGTAATTTGCGATTTGAATTCTGTTTCGATAAGAGGCACAAGATGTTGTTCGGACGCTGCAGGCTCGATAAATCCGGACTAGCGGAATCCATTGCAAAGGACTGCGTAATACGACTTGTTGCATTAAATGCAGAGATGAAAGGGCTAATGAAACCGGACAATAGCGTGAATATGCGCCCGTTGGTTCGAAAGTATGAGTCAATATGCAGCGATTTCCAAAGCGCCGTATTCCTCAATCATCGAATAAACACGGATGACTGGAATAAGCAATTAGTTGAATATAACAATACGATAAGTTCCATTTCGAACTCCGAAGCAAACCAAGATTTAAGGGCAGGTATAGATCAAGCAAATGATCTCATGGGTAAAGAGAAGTTCGAGGAAGCTATTACACTTTTGAAAAATTTGCGCAAGCGCCACAATCAAAACGAAGAAATTGAGTATTCCTTAAAAGTATGCTATGATCGTTACCTCTCGCATATTCGCGGAGGTGTTGCAAGATTGGTTCAGCAGAATGAATATTCGAAAGCCATTGATTTAGTAAACACCTACTGCTCCCTAGCTGTATGTAGCAGTGAGGCTAAAAGCTTGCGGGATGATCTCCGACGCAGTTATTTTGATTATTCATCCGAACTCTTGGAAAGGGCCATACGAGATAAGGATGATAAAGCGGCTACCAACAATTATAATATTGCTACTACCCTTTCTGATATTTCGGCCGACCGGTATAAAGAAATTTCTGAGTCATACCGTAAATATAAGATTAGTCGCATGATAGAAAAGGCTAGATTTGAGAAAGACAAGAGGAATTACTGGGAAGCATACAGCCTGTTGAGGACAACCGAATTGAATTACGGTGTCGCATCCTCCGAAATAAAAAATCTGAAAGAGAGCATCTTCCGAAAAATTGCCCAACTGGAAATTCGTGAAGAAAAAAAGAATCGCCCACATTTGAATACCTTCGAATTCGGTGCGGAGGCCTTGTTCAATGATGTTCGCATGAGCAATTTGTCGGCTTATACCATCAGCTACATGAATGTGGGTGTAAGTGCGGGTGTTTATTTCAAATACAATTTCGGACCCAACCACATCCGGAAAAACTATCCGGTACGATCTGACTTAATTGGAGTTAAAGGAAGAATTATCAATTATTCTCAGAATATCTCGTTCTATGACAATGATACTCTGCGCCAATCAAATAATACGGACCCAATTATTGAAATCGGTCCCGATGGCGTCCTAACTCGAATTTTTCATTACAATGTGAGTGTCGTTTACAACGGACAAAGTCTTTCAGGCAATCCAATGGGACTTAGTGCCTCGTTTGGTTTACGAATCCCTATTCACCACATCGCTTTCGGCATCGACGCAAGATATTTCAGCAATCTTAGCACACTTTCCTCTTTGAACATAGCAGCCTATTTTCATGGTAATCTTCATTTCAATCGAAAGTTTACAAGCGCCGATAAAAGACAGGTACGAGCGAAGCTAAAAGACTATTGACACTCTCCCAATAATTCGTAAATCGTAATCCGTAATCAACCCTTCATTCTCAATCTGCCATAAACACCTAGCGGCAACTTAATCCCTGTTTTCGCTTCCAGATAGAGTTCGCCAATGTTGAGATTATCTCCTGCATGAGCTTTTAGAAGGTTTTCAATGACTAATGCCGAAAGCCCAAGGCTGTATGCGTTGAGAATTAAAAAATGCTCCTGTGGTTCAAGGATTTGCAACACACCGCGCATCATTTCAGCTATGTTTTCCTCGAGCTTCCACTTCTCCCCTTTCGGTCCGTGGCCAAAAGCCGGCGGATCGAGTATAATCCCATGGTAGGTATTTCCCCGACGTACCTCGCGCTGAACGAATTTCAGTGCATCTTCCACCATCCAGCGTATATCATCCAAACCGCTAAGTTGCATGTTCTCGTTGCTCCAGGTAACTACTTGCTTAATACTGTCAACGTGCGTGACCTCAGCTCCGGCAGCGGATGCTGCAAGTGAAGCACCGCCCGTGTATGCGAATAAATTGAGAACGCGCGGTTTAGCCGTTTTCATCATTCCGATACTTTCTACGATATAATCCCAATTGGAAGCTTGTTCGGGAAATATCCCGACGTGCTTGAAAGCGGTGAGTCCCAACCGAAATACAATCTCCTCATTATTGACCAGCGTATACTTCATCCGCCATTGATCGGGCATTTTCTTGAGCTTCTGCCATTCGCCGCTGTTGCTGGTTTTCTGGACAAAGCGCACATGAGCTTTGCTTTTCCACTCGCCATCGGTAAGTAGCTTGGGCCAAACGGCCTGTGGTTCAGGACGAATGGTAATGAACTCACCAAAGCGCTCGAGTTTTTCGAAATCGCCGCAATCGAGCAATTCATAATCTTTCCAGCGCGTGGGTGTGTCGAGTTGTATCGAAGACTGCATACCACAAAGGTATGCTGCTTCATGTTATCTTCGCCGTATTATGCGCATTGCACTTATTGGGAATGGGAATTTAGCATGGCACATCAGTGCAGCTTTCCGCAATGTGGGTTTGCAAATCGATGCACATCTTTCGCGCAGCAATGATGAATCGTTGGGGTGGACACTTGTTCGTTCGTGGTCAGAAATGCCTGCGGATATCGACCTCTATCTACTCGCGGTGCCCGATGCCGGCATTGCCGAAGCCTCTTCGCACATTGACACAAATGCTGCAGTCGTTCATTTTTCGGGAGGCACTTCCATAGAAGCTATACCGCAGCAGCACCGCGCTGTGTGCTGGCCGTGTCAAACACTTACAAAAGGAACGGTTATCGATTATTCAACCATACCGGTAGTATTTGAATGCAGCGATGGTTACACGCGCAATCTCATCGACCGAAGCCTGCGAAAAGCCTGGGGCATCTGGACGGAAGCCAATGCACAACAGCGTATGATGGCTCATGTAGCCGCTGTTTTTTCCAACAACTTCACCAACCATATGCAGCACATTGCACACGGTTTATTGCACGAAGCAGGACTACCCACTCACCTGCTGCATCCTATGGTAAAGGCACACATGTCGCTGCTTGACCAGCACGAGCCTAAGGATGTTCAAACAGGACCCGCGAAGCGCGACGACATTGAAACGATTCATCGTCACATAGGCTTGCTTCAATCAAACCCCGACCGGAAAAAGCTGTATGAAATAATATCCGAAGATATCATCAACACCTACCATAAAAAGTACTGAGTGCGAGGTGCTAAGCAGAACCTTCAACCAACATGAATTACAAAGCCAAACTCAAAACCATCAATACCTTTTGCTTCGATGTCGATGGTGTTTTCACCAACAACATTGTTTGGCTCATGCCCGATGGCGAGCAGGTGCGCACAGCCAATGTACGCGATGGTTATGCAGTTCAACTCGCCGTGAAGAAAGGATTGCGTATTGCCATTATCAGCGGAGGTAAAAGCGAAGCCGTGCGCAAGCGTTTTGAAGGCTTGGGCGTTTCAGAAATTTATCTGGGTTCTTCTCATAAAATCGAAGTGTTCAAGCGCTTCTTGGAGAAACACAATCTACTTCCTGAAGACGTTTGTTATATAGGTGATGATATTCCTGATTATGCCGTAATGACTCATTGTGGTCTGGCTGTTTGTCCCGCTGATGCCGCAGCTGAAATCAAGAGCATTGCCCATTACATTTCCCCAAAGAAAGGTGGTGAAGGATGCGTGCGCGATGTGCTCGAGCAATCCTTGAAGTTGAAAAGTATGTGGATGGATGAAGAGAGCATGGTTTGGTAAGTTCCTAAAGTGCAAAATAATTTAGCCCAAACTTCGTAGTACATTCAAGATTTGATATGAAGCGATACATTCTCATATTCTTTATCGCTCTTGGCATGCGCTCATTCGCGTTTTCGGTCCAGGAAACCGAGGAAAAGCT
>JAURKF010000060.1 GCA_030831885.1 Flavobacteriales bacterium | reverse complement strand
GTTGTCATGTTGGAATGTGGGAAACTCGCACGGGCTATTGGGTTGGTGAAGTTTTCCATATTTCAACATGAATTGGACAGGGGTGTGATATTTCAATGAGCTGTGCGGTCTTTCATTGTATGACCACATCCATGCATGTGTGAGGAGTCTGGCTTGTCTCAGGTTGTCGAATGAAAACGCATCAAGGATTTCTGTTCGAAAGGATCGATTGAACCGTTCAATGTAGCCATTCTGTTGGGGTTTTCCTTTCTCAATGAACTGCAGCTCTATGCCATTTGAATTAGCCCATTGAGCTAACGCGTTAGCGATGAACTCCGGGCCATTGTCAACTCGGATGCGTTCTGGTTTGCCACGCCAATCAATGAGTTGATCGAGTTCGCGTATTACGCGACGGCTATTGAGTGAGGTGTCAATCGTAATATTCAACGCTTCCCGATTAAAATCATCAATCACATTGAACGAACGAAAAGTCCTACCAAACTGAAGACTGTCGTGCATAAAATCCATCGACCATGTGACGTTGGGCATCAATGGCTGCAATAGAGGCTCTTTAACGCGCGCCGGAAGTCTTCGCTTGTATTTTCTGCGCATATTCAGTTTCATGTTCTTATAAACTCTGTAAACGCGTTTGTGATTCCAGGTGTAGTGGTTCATTCGTAGGTTGTAAAACATCAGCCAGAAGCCCCAATTGGTATGCACTTCAGCCAAAGACCGCAGTTCATCTTCAATGATGTGATCATCGTCTTTCGACTTGGCTTTGTAATAATAAACCGTCTCGCTAAGGTGAAAAAGGCCACAGGCCTGATGAATACTCATTCCGAACACCTGCTTAGCATACCGGACGAGCTCACGCTTTTCATCAGGCCTTAAAGCTTTTTTTCGATTACATCCTTGAGAACAGTAATGCTCAGGGTTTGCTCGGCAACAATCTTTTTGTACTGTGAAAGCTCCGCCTCAAGCTCTTTAATGCGCTTGAGTTGGTTGACATCCATGCCGCCGAACTTGCTCTTCCAACCATAAAATGTTGGCTGGCTGATACCGTGCTCTCGACAAATGTCGCTCACCGACTTGCCTTGTTCCTGCTCGCCAAGAATCTTGACAATTTGAATTTCTGTGAATTTCGATTTTTTCATAACGTCCCGAATTTATTGAATTGTTTGATACTCTATTTTCAAACACTTCAGTTTTCGGGGGAGCTTTCACTAGGACGTGAAACCTTTTCGTTAAGATGTCAATTTACAAGTGTGAATTGCTCTAGAAATTCTCGATTGTTGGCTCGTACTGTTTAACTCTCCTCACCCCCCGTACCTCGAAAAATGCTGGTAGTCTTTATTGCCAATCCAGTTTCCTCCCCAATACCAGCCTGCGCTGCGGAAATGGCTCACGATCGGTGAGTGTATAGTAATCGTTCCCGGTTGCAGTGTGTCGTAGATGCCATATGTGCTATCGGCAATGGCACCGCGATGATCGGTGCAGGGATTTTGGCGAGGGTTAATATCGATAGCCATGCCCCGGGCGTGATGAGAAAAAACATGGCTGTTGCCTATGAAGCGGTAGTTGAAGCAAGAGGTATTATTATCCAACATGGAAAGGCTGTCATTCCAATTGTATTTCACCACAGGAACTACTTTTTCTATGGGGAACGAGTCGCTCAGCATTTTTTCAAAAATCCATATCAAATCGCCGGCAACCATGCGGTGACAAAGAATCTGACCGCGATGCCTTTGGTGATCGTAGCCAATGTATTTTACATCGATGAGAGCGAGCTGATTGAGAATGTTATCTGGTATCGTTGCTCCCTGCACGGCTTCTTGAAAGGAGATGTCGCTGTCTACGACATCCGTATTTTCACAGATATACAGCGTGTCTGTTTTTACCTCGGTTACAATTTGAACATCCTTCTCGGGCTGCCGGCAGGCAATGGCTGTCAGTACCAATAGAATCAGACATGCAGAATAATACAGTAGCTTTTTTCCGTTCACAAGGCTGCTGGTTTTTGTGAATTAAATTTAGGAGTTGCTTTTCACGGATGGACTTTACACCATGTTTTTATCAAAAGACATGTATTAATTGTCTTGCTGTCCTTCGCTCGGGCAATGAACCTAGCGCAATCGCGCCCTGCCCAAAGGGTAATCAATAATCCGTATTCGTAATTGCTCAATGGCATATCCGGAATAATTTATAGGTTTTTTATGTCGCATGATTCGCTCAGTTTCGCTGAATGGATCAAATGAATTTAATGCACACAGGAGTGCTACACAGAAATGAAGTTGTATTCTATCATGGAAATGAATCCACCGTGCGGGTGGAGGTAAGAATTGATAATGATTCAGTTTGGTTAAATAGGCATCAGCTTGCGGCCTTGTTTAACAGAGATGTAAAGACGATTGGCAAACACATCAACAAGGTATTTGCAGAGCGAGAGCTCGACTCAAGCGTGGTTGTCGCAAAATTTGCGATAACCACTGAACATGGCGCCCTGAAAGGAAAAACTCAAACTAAGACTGTCGATTATTACAATTTAGATGTTATTATTTCTATAGGCTACAGAGTGAAATCTCGTGAAGGTACATTGTTCCGAATTTGGGCCATGAAAGTCCTAAGAGACTATTTGACTCGCGGATACTCCATCCATACCCGCACGCAGGAGCTCGAGAGTAATTTTCACGATCTGAATGGGCGCATTGAACAAATTGAATTGGCTCTTAAAACAACGATTATTCCTACTCATGGAATTTTTTTCGATGGTCAAGTTTTTGACGCCTTTGTTTTCTTTTCGAATGTCATTTCATCGGCCCAGCGTTCAATTATTCTTATCGATAACTACATCGACCACACGGTGCTACTCCAACTAGCGAAAAGAAAGGAAGGTGTCACGACCGATATATACACCGAGCGCATCACGGCTGTATTGCAACTCGATCTGGAGAAGCACAACGCACAATACCCCAATATTTCTCTTCATCGCATTCAGCGGGTGCACGACCGTTTTCTCATCATCGACCAAAAGGAGCTCTATCATATCGGTGCTTCAATAAAAGACCTCGGCAAACGCTGGTTTGCATTCTCCCGAATGGATAGCTTGAAAAGCAGTGTACTCGAGAAAATTCTGCTTTAGCACGATGACTCTAACTGCCAAGACCTAAAGTGGTCAAAACACCCATGTGATGCAAAAGAATACTAAATACTCGCCGCACTATTTACCTGGCACCATGTCCATAGCAGGTCACACCCCCTTGGCATATCCGGAATAATTTATAGGTTTTTTATGTCGAGATTCCCCAATAGTTTCGCGCCATGGAAAAGGAATTGCTCGCAGCTATCGAAAACTGCATCTTCACCGTTTGCGGACAGCAAGTGATATTGGATAGTGATTTGGCTATAATGTATGGAGTCGAAACCAGGGTATTCAACGAAGCGGTGAAGAGAAACGGGGATCGATGTCCCGAATTCTTCTGCTTCCAACTGACCTAGTCTGAAACGGAAATCTTGACATCACAATTTGTGATATCAAGAACTGAGCATGGTGGGAGACGTTATTTGGGCTGCGCTTTCACTGAACAAGATGATACCATGCTTTCGACTTTTTTGCGAAGCGAGATGGCCGTGCAGAGTAGCATACAAATTATGCATTGTTGAGGTCGTAGGTCAAATCATCCAATGACTCACTGGAAACAGATACTTCGTATTTGCCCATAATGTCAATGAATGAACGCTTGGACAGGCCTGTCATCTGAGAGGCTTGCCCGGCCGAGAGTAAACCATCACCGTATAGCTTGGAAGCGACATAGATGCTGAAGTCGAACGCTTGGGAGGGAAGTATTTCGGGTATGTTCAGAGTAACTTTCATTTGCCTTAAAACGATAGGGAATTTATTCTTGATCTGCGTGATTTTGCTTATTGGAAGTCACAATTTGTGATTTCCAAAGGTGACACCAAAGGGATATGGAAGTGAACCTATGCGTTCATAGCTTAACAAGACCTCCGGTTTCGGAATCACTGGCCTCGGATACGCTCGGCCACGCGGCGCATCAAATTTTGCAGGCCGCAAAAATCAGACAAGCAACTATTCCAGACCTTTCATAGAAAGACTGATTCTCTTTCGATCTATATCTACTTCCAGCACTTTCACTTGGACGTGTTGCTGAAGCTTTACAACCGTGGAAGGATCTGAAATAAAGCGATCGGCCATCTGGCTGATATGCACCATGCCATCTTGTTTTACGCCTATATCGACAAAGCATCCGAAGCGTGTGATGTTGGTGACAATGCCGGGTAAAATCATATTCACATACAAATCTTCCGGCTTTTTCACATCGGCAAAGGCAAATGCTTTCAACGACTGACGTGGATCGCGACCCGGTTTCGCCAATTCATTCAGTATGTCTTGAATGGTAGGCAAGCCTGCCTTTTCGGTAACGAACCATTGCGGTTTGATGCTCTTGCGCAGTTGTTCGTTGTGAATGAGATCGGCAATCGTGCAGGAATAATGCTTCGCCATTTTCTCTACAATCTCATAACTCTCAGGATGCACCGCGCTGTTGTCGAGGATGTTTTTTGCATTCGGTATGCGCGTGAATGCTGCACATTGCTCGAACGCTTTTGGACCCAATCGCGGAACTTTTTTAAGCTCCTGACGCGATTTGAAGGCGCCGTGTTCATTGCGGTACTCCACAATGTTTTGCGCCGTTTGCTCGCTCAACCCGGAAACATAGGTCAGCAAACTTTTGCTGGCGGTATTGAGATTGACACCTACCTGATTCACACAACTTTCTACCACAACATCCAGACTTTGCTTGAGCTTGTTCTGATCCACATCGTGCTGGTATTGTCCAACACCAATGGCCTTGGGGTCGATTTTCACTAACTCAGCCAATGGATCGGCGAGCCTTCTGCCAATAGAAACGGCGCCACGCAAGGTGATGTCTTTATCCGGAAATTCTTCGCGCGCCACTTCCGACGCTGAATAAACGGAAGCGCCATTTTCATTCACCATGTGCACTGCCACCGGATGTTCGAACTCAAGACCACGAACAAAATGCTCAGTCTCGCGACCGGCTGTGCCGTTTCCTATTGCGATAGCTTCGATGCGGTGCTTTCGAACAAACGACTGCACTTTGCTCGCCGCCTTTTGCACTTCCAATTGCGGTTCATGCGGATAGATGACATCTTCATCCACGAGCTTTCCCTCTTCATTCAAACATACCAATTTGCAACCGGAACGAAATCCGGGATCCAGAGCTAGAATGCGCTTGCTTCCCAAGGGTGCCGAAAGCAACAACTGCTTCAGGTTTTCTGCGAAGACTTTGATCGCTTCTTCATCGGCCCTTGCTTTTGCTATACTCCGACTTTCGCTTTCCATCGACGGACACAGCAGTCGCTTGTAGGAATCTTTCACAGCGATTTCCATTTGTTCGCTGCAGAGATTGTTGCGGCGAATGAAACGGGATTGAAGTTTTTCGACGACGATAGCTTCGTCGGGCTCAATATTCAGTTTTAGAAAACCCTCTTCTTCACCGCGAAATACAGCGAGCAAACGATGCGATGGGCAACGCTTGAGGGGTTCATTAAAAGCAAAATAGTCTTTGTATTTGATGCCCTCTGTTTCTTTTCCCTTTGCGACTTTCGTTTCAATGATGGCATGGCGTTCAAATTCCAGACGCACCAAAGCACGCGCGTTGGGATCCTCATTGATTACATCGGCGATGATATCGCGCGCACCTTGCAGCGCATGTTCAATGGAATCCACGTCGCTTGTCAGAAAACGGCGCGCTTCCAATTCCGGATTCAAGTTGTTTTCCTGCATAATCCAGGTTGCCAATGGCTCGAGTCCTTTTTCGCGGGCGACGCTCGCTTTGGTTTTGCGTTTGGGACGGTATGGCAAATAAAGGTCTTCGAGCAAATGGGGGTCCCAACAGGTTACAATGGATCGCTCCAATTCTGCGGTGAGCTTGCCCAATTCGCGAATCGTATCCAGAATGGAACTCTTTCGCTTCACCATTTCCGAGAATTTCACATTAAGCAAACGGATATGTTCGATTTGCACCTCATCCAATCCGGAAGTCATTTCT
>JAURKF010000059.1 GCA_030831885.1 Flavobacteriales bacterium | reverse complement strand
GTCTTCTCCGCCATTGAGGGCGCACGTCGTGAAGTCAAGGTTGAATTCTTTGGCCGCTTCGATTGTTTTCGGCGACACGGGAATTTTTTCTTCATACAAATCAAAACCCACAGCGCTACTTTCCGCCAAATGAATGATTTCAGACGCCAAGCCATCTGAAATGTCAATCATTGAAGTTGGCCTCACACCCAATGAATGGAGCAAGCCATGCACGTCGCGACGTGCTTCGGGCTTGAGCTGACGTTCCAGAATATAGTCATAACCCTCCAGTTGTGGTTGTGCGCCTGGGGCTGATTGGAAAACTGCTTTTTCGCGCTCTAATACCTGCAGCCCCATGTAAGCACCTCCCAAATCGCCCGTTACAACGAGCAAATCATTTTCACGCGCTCCGGAGCGAGTGACAATATTCTCTTCTTTTTCGTACCCGATGGCTGTAATGGAAATAACCAATCCGCTTCGACTGCTGGTGGTATCGCCTCCAACTAGGTCGACCCCATAGTGTGCGCAAGCCATGAGCATCCCTGCATAGAGCTCGTCGATGGCTTCAAGCGAGAATCGGTTGCTAATGGCAAAACTCACCAGGATGTGATGGGGTACAGCATTCATGGCGCAGATATCGCTCAGGTTCACAATGACGCTTTTGTAACCTAAGTGTTTGAGCGGCACATAGGATAAATCGAAATGTACTCCTTCGATGAGCATATCGGTTGACACAACACATTTCTCATTTTCCGGCGGACTGAGAATGGCTGCGTCGTCGCCTACACCTTTGAGGGAAGTTTTATTCTGAAGAAGAATCTGATCAGTGAGGTGATGTATCAATCCGAACTCACCAAGAGCGGAAATTTCTGTGCGGTTTTCGTTTGTCATGTTGTAATTAGCGTGGGCAAATTTCGCCAAATTCCGCAAGGTTGATTAAATGGCACTCGCAGCCTTTTGAATATCTTTAACAGCCAACTGAAGCGTAGTCTTTCCATTCCATGTGTTTTCATCAATAGAGAAAAGTAAATCGACGATTTCATTGCCTTTCAGAGGAGCGGCCCAATGACCTAGGTTGAAGCCGATGCCTTCCATACTAATTTCAGGACGATGAAGTTGATGCACATGCAATTTGAGGTGGCTTCCATCGCCTACTGTTCGAGTGAAGCCCGTATTTCTGACGTTGCGTGCCATGAAAACCGGGCTTAGGTTTTCGGGACCGAACGGCTCGAATTGGCTAAGGATGCGAAAAAACTTTGGGGTGATTTCTTCAAAGTCGATTTCTGTATCGTAATCAATAGAAGGTTCCGGGCGCACGTTGTCGAGCTTACGTCGCACTACTTCATCGAATCGATTCCGGAATGGGATGAAGTTTACTGCTTGCAGTGATAAACCTGCAGCCATGGTATGTCCGCCGAATTGGATGAGATGTTCTTCACACTCACTTAGACATTCGAAAAGGTCAATACCATCTATCGACCGCGCACTTCCGGCCATTTTTTCTCCGTCGCTCACCAATACGATAGTTGGCTTGTAGAATGTTTCCACCAAACGAGAGGCAACAATTCCTACGACGCCTTTGTGCCAGCTTTCGCCGAATACCGCAGTAGAAAGAGATTCTTGTTGAAACTCATCGAGCTTGATTTTTTCGATGGCCTGAGCAGTAATTTCCTTATCCAAGCCTTTTCTGGTAGCATTATACTCTTCAATGGCGGCGCTAAGAGGTAATGCGGCATCTTCGTTTTCCGATAAAAGAAGAGCTACGGCTTCTTGACCAGAGAAGATACGCCCGGCAGCATTGATGCGCGGAGCGATTATGAACACCACATCGGTAATGGTGAGCGCCGGTTTTCGAAATCCGGCTTTTAGCAGCATGGCTGCAATACCGGCCCTTTTGGTTTCTTGCAGTAATTTCAATCCATGAAATGCAAGGATGCGGTTTTCTCCCGTTAATGGCACGATATCAGCCCCGATGGATATGGTTACCAAATCGAGGCACTCCATCAAAACAGTTGAGTCAATCGATTGTTGAATGCACAGACCCTGAAGCAACTTAAATCCTACGCCAGCACCACTAAGTCCTTTATATGGGTATTTGCAATCGGGTCGTTTAGGATCTAAGACAGCTGCCGCGTTGGGCAGCTCGGCGGGCTGATGATGATCACATATTATTACATCGACACCAAGAGAGCGGGCATAATCTATTTTAACCCCATCACGCACCCCGCAATCGAGTGTGATGATGAGTGAACATTTGTTTTCGTTCGCAAAATCTACTCCTTTCATGGAGAAACCATACCCTTCCGAATATCGATCGGGTATATAGTAAAGGCAGGTCACCCCCATTTTATTCAAAAAGCTGTATACCATTGTAACAGCCGTTGTTCCGTCGACATCATAATCGCCATATACGAGAATCCTTTCGTTGTTGTGAATGGCCTCGGATAGACGCTCAACTGCGCGGTCCATGTCTTTCATCAAGAACGGATCATGTAATTGTGAAAGATCGGGCCGAAAGAACTCGCGCGCTTCATCGAATGAGTGGATGCCACGCTGGGCAAGTAAAGTGGCCACTCGGTGGCTTATGGAAACTTCCCGCTGAAGTGTTTCAACCGTTGTTGCAGGAGGATTAGGTTTAGGTTTCCAATTCTTTTTCATGTTGCGAGGTTACGCAAGATAGTATTATGTTGTTCGGGCATGTATTCTTCGTAGGAATATGCCATAGCTCCTCGCAAAATAATTGGCAAGTGCAACCAAAGTTTGTGCGAATGGGACTTGTGTTTATATCTTCGAATCCTGTTTATAAAATTCTCTTATGAAAACACGCTCGCTCGTAGTCATTTTTTTAGCCACATTCGCAAGCACTTTTTTTCTTGCAGGTTGTCTTAACGACGACAACAAAATTCCGGATAATTGCTATGATGGAGTTTTAAATAATGGTGAAATCAACATTGACTGCGGAGGTCCGAACTGTGTGGAATGCGACCATTGTACCAACGGAGTATGGGAACCGGAGCGGGGAGAAACTTGGTTGGATTGTGGTGGAGAATGTCCGGTTTGTCCGACTTGTGCGAATGGTATTCAAGATGGGGATGAAATCGGAATTGACTGCGGTGGATCCTGCGGAGGCTGTGAACAGCTTTGCGGCGATGGATTGCTGAATGGTCTAGAAGACGACATAGACTGCGAAAACGAAGGTGAAACTCCTTATGGCGGCTGTGATTTTTGCCCTACTTGTGTCGATGGTATTTTTAATGGAGATGAAACCGGTATTGACTGTGGTGGGCCCGATTGTGATCCATGTTGTTCGACCGGTAACTGTGGAAACGGAATTCAGGATGGTGCAGAGTTTTATGTGGATTGTGGTGGTAACTCTTGCCCGGATTGTGATACATTGTTTTCATACAAAATCGGGTCAACGGTTTATTACACTCCCAAGGTTGCCTTTATAACACCGGCGTATGATGATATTACGGGCACATTGACCTATTCAATGGAGCCGATTTATGATACTGATTCCGATGCCCCACCGGTTCCTCTGGGAACGTTATCCATTGTTGTTACTGCCCCTGCGCTTGGCTGGGCTAGTAGTCTTGGTGCGCCACTCGAATATCCGCTGCCATTCTCGGATCCCACTTTGTATAGCGTTGTTTATACTGATGATATGGGCTTTACCTATACTTCAGCCCTGGAGGGTGGAGATTGCACTTTCACCATGGTGAAGTATAAAGAGCTTACTGTTTCCGTTAGTGACGTAACAAATGGATGCAATAAGCCGATAGGATTTTATCGATTCTTCCGAGGTGTATTTGAAGGTACACTAGTTGCGGTAGATCCTGCGGCTCCAAGTCCGACAGTTAGTTTGTCACAGGGATTATTCCAATTCACATTTCTTCCGTAAGACTCAAGGCGAAGAAATAGGCCATTATTTCGATAAACATTGAACTTGCGAATGCGCATATTTTTTTGTGCCATATTATTTAGCTTGCTGTCTCTAGGTGGGTATTCACAGACTAAACAACCCCGCCCGAAAACTGTTGGGATAATTCAGGAGTTTAATGGAATCGTTACTAACTCTGTGCAGTATGATGGTGATAATTTCTTCACCCTGGAGGATGTCAATAAGAAGGAAATAGATTTTTATTTTTCTGCGTCCGGTTGTTTTCCCGAAGGCGACCCGGAGGCATTAGAGGTTGATATAGATAGCGAATTGTCAGATTTATTAATCGACGTAAGTAGTGCACCATCTCCAATTAAAGTGAAGGTTACCGCAAAATCGACCTACGGTTATTTTTGTCTTCCTTGCGATGAATGTGAGCAGGAAAAGGTAATTATCTGGCGCCCAACAAAGGTCGTAAGAATCAACTAGCTAATTTTCTTTTCGAAACACCTGAATACCACGCTCATGATTATATTTGCGCCCCCGAATTTGGGTGCGGCACAATGAATCCAATGGTCAAAATACTAGCAGGCTCGGCATCGAAGTATCTCGGTGAGAGCATTGCGAGGGAATTTGGAGGAGAATTGGGCAATGTTATCATTCAGCATTTTAGCGACGGAGAATTTCAGCCATCTATTGAGGAAACGGTTCGTGGAAAGGATGTAATTATTATCCAATCCACTTTTCCGCCAAGTGATAATTTGATGGAGCTACTTCTTTTGATAGATGCAGCCAAGCGTGCATCTGCAAAACGGATTGTAGCAGTAATTCCCTACTTCGGCTTGGCTAGACAAGACAGGAAGGATAAGCCGAGAGTGGCCATAGGTGCTAAACTAGCCGCCAACCTTTTAACTGCGGCCGGTGTTGACCGCGTGATTACAATGGATTTGCACGCTGAGCAAATTCAGGGATTCTTTGAAGTTCCGGTGGATCATTTGTATGCATCGACCATTTTTGTTCCTTATTTGAAGTCGCTTAATATTCCCGATTTGCTAATTGCAGCGCCGGATACGGGCGGCACTAAGCGCGCCAACGCGTATGCAAAACTGTTGGGGAGTGATTTGGCAATTTGTTACAAACAGCGCAAGGTGGCCAATCAGGTAGAAAGTATAACCGTGATTGGTGATGTGCAGGGGAAGAATGTTGTGATTGTTGATGATATGTGCGATACTGCCGGAACCTTGTGCAAGGCCGCTGAGGTAATGATGAACAATGGCGCATTATCGGTTCGTGCCCTTTGTACCCACCCGGTATTCAGCGGCCAAGCTTATGAGCGCATTCACGATTCGGTTCTGAAGGAGATTATAGTGACCGACAGTATTCCATTAAAGGCTGATCGCCCCAGGGAGAAGGTGAAGGTATTGAGTGTTGCGCCGTTATTCGGCGGAGTGCTCATGAATCTCATTGATAACCGCAGTATCAGCGGCAACTTTATTATTTCGTAAATCAATTAAAACCAAATAAACATGAAACAAGTCTCATTGAGCGGCTCTCCAAGAGAGAGCGTAGGAAGAAAGGGCGCAGAGGAATTGCGTAAGAGTGGTCGCATTCCTGGAGTTATTTATGGCGGCCAGACACAATTGCCAATTAGCGTGTCACGTAACGATTGGGATAAGATCGTGGCGCGTCCTGACACACTTCAAATCAATATTGAAGTGAACGGAAAGACCTATCCAACGATCATTCAGGAGCAGCAACAAAATCCTGTGACCGATTTGGTTACGCATATCGATTTGTTGGAATTGATTCCGGGCAAAGTAATTCGAACCACACTTCCTGTTCGCACGGTAGGTGTCTCTGAAGGTGTTCGCAGCGGCGGTAAATTGTTGATCAACTATCGCAAGGTGCGTGTAAGCGGTAAGCCTGAAGCTATTCCGGATGAAATTCAAGTGGACATTTCTTCAATGAAAATTGGCGATATGATTCGCGTGCGTGATATCAAATTGGATGGATGTAAAGTACTCGAAGCTGAGGCTTCGGCGATTGTATCTGTTCAAGTAACACGCGCTGCAATGGCTGATGCCGCTGCTGCCGCTGCTG